>NZ_JBEONQ010000078.1:0-11982 GCF_040544445.1 Undibacterium sp. GrIS 1.8
CTGGACGCCCAAACTCCGTCCGTAGTCAGAAAGTTCCTGCATAAATGATCGGGGTTGGGGTACTTTTTACTTCAACTTTTAAGTGCACCAACGCCATGGATAAATCTATTAATCGCGCTGACAGGTTCTATCATTTAGCTTTAGGTTTCCCACTCTCTTTTTTAGCCGCCATCGCTTTAGGTACAGGTGATGCTGGTGGTGCAATACGCGCCAGTACTCCCGCCGGTATTGTCAACTTGCTGAACGGAGACGGCGAGTTGTACAATTTCAGGCGAACTTGCATTTGCCCGGGTAACACGGTGTCACGGATTAGGTTTTTTTGCTACGTTGGTGACCTCATTCCATACAGAAAATGCCTGCGTACGCATGTGTCGGTACTGCTCCGCTGTCATACGGTTTCGCTGACACCGGAAAGCATTGTTGATCGGGCCATGAGCCGATAAAAAGCGCTGAGCATGGCCCGATGACTTGAAGCGCCGCATCTGTCGTTCTCGTTGCCGCGTCGGTTGGTGCAAGAGTTCTGCACGGTTATTGAGGCCTTTGTGTTGGCGATGCTCCACACGCGGCATAACTCTTGAGCTTGTCGGTTGCGCCGACTCTGCATCAGAATATCGAGCACATGTCCGTTCTGATCGACCGCACGCCATAGGTAATGGTGCTTGCCCTTGATCGTTAGCACCACCTCGTCGAGATGCCATTTGTCTTCGCGTTGCGGTTGACGCCGGCGAAGCTCATTGGCATAGCCTGGGCCAAACTTCAACGTCCATTGGCGGATCGTCTCATACGTGACTATGATGCCACGGCTGGCCATTAGTTCTTCTATGTCGCGAAAACTCAGCGCGAACCGGAAGTAGAGCCACCCGACATGGCTGATGATTTCTGCTGGGTAGCGGAACCCGCGATAGAGTCGAGATTTTTTCATCTCGCCACCTTACAATATTTTGCCAGCCTCCGTAAGTTGACAATACCGCTCAGCACATAGGCCGCGTACCAACGCACACATAACAACATCATATCGAGTGGATAATGTAAACGTTTTAAAACCTGACGAAGTACAGACTCTTCAATTTATTTAGGCACTGATTTCATCGAAACGTTTTACCAATTTCGGCCTAATGCGATAGAGCCTAAACTATAAGCAGTGAGTTGATTGATTGGACTATTTCAAGTTTTCGTAGATAACAATTGCCGCGCATCTTTTAGCAAAAGTAATAATTGTTTTTCACGAATGGGCGATCCTATAAATCCGAAACGGGTGTAGAAATTTGAAGCCTCATCATCAATGGGGTGAGTGAGCATAGCTCTGACGCCAGCCTGATCAGCTATGACGATGGTACGTTCAATTGCATCCTTGAGCATACCTATACCAATGCCTTTGCCTTGATCATGAGTAGAAACAGCAAGGCGAGCAATTATAACAACAGGGATTGGGTATTGCCCCATTCCTTTACTGATACGTTCGGGAACTTCAGTAGTGTCGACCTGGCCAATCGTCAAACTGAAGTACCCGACAACACGAAACCCATCTGCTACTACGAAAGTTTTTGCAGATCCACTTCCTTGCGCCTGTCTGGCATGGCGTAGCAACCACTCATTAAGGGGAGGCTTGCCACAATCAAATTCCTCGATTTGATGTTTGGCATTAAGAGGCTCCGGCTTGCCTAAACTCACTTCGCCTCATCCCACGGCGATTTTCGAGAGAATAAATCGCGTAGACCTTTATTTTCTTGCTCAGGACGTTCCAATAAATCCATTAAAGATTGATACTGATTCCCAGAAACCATGAACAATCTTTGGTCTAGGAGTGCTTGTTCCGCCGCGAGACAAGCGCTATCGAGAATAAAATCAGTTAAAGATTTACGCGACACATCAGCGGCTCTGCGCAGTATAGTTTCCTGTTCTGGCGTGGCACGGAGTCCAAAGCGGGCTGATTTAAAAGCTAGGGCACTCATGGCGTCACCTCATTTGTTAGTTCATTTGACGCTATGTTAGCACAAATGACGTACAATATCTAATTATTTATTAAAGAGTGGTTCGGGCGTTTTGTCGCATTAGCAAAATCGCCTTGTCTTCGATGATCTGATCGATCGCCGATTTATTGGCTCCGCTCTCATCCATTACTACTTTCTCAGGATGGTATTGTCAACTTGCGGAGGCTGGCAAAATATTGTAAGGTGGCGAGACGAAAAAATCTCTACTCTATTGCGGGTTCCGCTACCCAGCAGAAATCATCAGCCATGTCGTGTGGCTCTACTTCCGGTTCGCGCTGAGTTTTCGCGACATAGAAGAACTAATGGCCAGCCGTGGCATCCTAGTCACGTATGAGACGATCCGCCAATGGACGTTGAAGTTTGGCCAAGGCTATGCCAATGAGCTTCGCCGGCGTCAACCGCAACGCGGAGACAAATGGCATCTCGACGAGGTGGTGCTAACAATCAAGGGCAAGCACCATTACCTACGGCGTGCGGTCGATCAGAACGGACATGTGCTCGATATTCTGATGCAGAGTCGGCGCAACCGACAGCCGCAAAACGTTTTTTCCGCAAGCTGCTCAAGGGCTTACGTTACGCACCACGAGTGCTAATCACCGACAAGCTCAAGAGTTATGTCGCGGCGAAGACGCAAATCATGCCGCGTGTGGAGCGTCGCCAACACAAAGGCCTCAATAACCGTGCAGAACTCTCGCACCAACCGATGCGGCAACGAGAACGACAGATGCGGCGCTTCAAGTCATCGGGCCATGCTCAGCGCTTTTTATCGGCTCATGGCCCGATCAACCATGCTTTCCGGTGTCAGCGAAACCGTATGACCGCGGAGCAGTACCGACACATGCGTACACAGGCATTTTCTGTATGGCATGAGGTCACCAACGTAGCAAAAAAACCTAATCCATGACACCGTGTTACCCGGGCAAATGCAAGTTCGCCTAAAATTGTACAACTCGCCGTCTCCGTTCAGCAAGTTGACAATACCCATTCAATCAACATACGCTTACCCGTTTCTCTAAAATATGGATAGCGCTCAATCATTGTCGAAACTAATGGCAAGGTCTGACCAATCGCTCGACTAATGCTATTCTCTGCTTCGTCAAGATCACGCGATAGCAAAGACAAACGCGTTGTTGCAAGTTGTCGAAGCTGCTTCCCCATCCACTAGGCTTTTTTTCCTTGTAATGTGAGGGCGGGCTTATCTTCTAGATGTGGATATGCAGACGTAGTTACTACATCGTAGACAGGTGAGAGAAATGCATCTTCATAGTTTGTGTATACCAGAGCAAAATTCTTCAGATGCGCATCACCATTATGCAAAGCATAATTGAGTAACATTAATTTATATAGCTGCTTAGCGCTCTCTAGTCGCTTGGTTGAGACTACAGCATAAGACTACAGGCTGGGATTGGTACACTTTTAACGCGCCATTTATGGCAGTTTCCAGTGCGCTTTCCGGTACATTATTCACGCGGCATTCATACTCCATAATGTCTACCTTTGTACAAGGAGACAAATCCTAAGCCGAATGCTAGATATTTGCCTCTAAGGTACGCGTTTTGTGTCTGCGTGGTTTTCGTTTGAATTGCCTTCGTGTTCAAAAAAATGTGGTGATTGCAGCAGCGATTCCAATTGCAGAGGACGCAACAGAGCCCCAGAGCAACCAACGCCGCTTGGTCAGCACTGTAATTGCTGCAAGTGCGATTGCGATCTGGATGAAGGTCAAAGCTAGAGCCAAACGTTCATGTGGCTTAAGCTTTGCTTCAGATTCTTCTCCTAATCTGCGGGATTCTGCTTGTAGTTTCTTCGCCTCGGCTTGTACTTCAACCCTCTCTTTTTCTTCTTTTAGCTTGTCTACCAAAAAACGTTCTTTGATTTCCGAAGTAGTAGATAACGCGGCAACAGCATCATCAAGATGGCTCTTGATGGATTTCGCTTGATAAAATGCCCATTGGTCGGATGCTTCCGCCTGTTTAAGGATGCTTTGATTTTTTAGGAACATCGCTTCATTTTGCGCAGCACCGCTTTCGTAGCTGATGAGTGCACCAACGGTGGCAAGAACAGCCGTCATCAAAGCAATTTTTTGTGCTAAACCATTGCTTTCTTTTTCAGCAGCATCATCAAGCGCGTGTTCGTGCGGGCTAGGAACTTCATATTCTTCTTCCATATATTCCCTCTAAAGTGGTAAGTGATAATGCGATGCAAATGCTGCCCCTGAACTGAAAGCTAAATACTTAGTCAGTATCATTCTAGCGAAGGTAGCAGACGACTTTAAAGATGAAGCTAGATTTATTATTAAGAATATTACTCGAACTCAAACGGTTCTGTCGTATTAACTGACACAAATCAAACTTATCAAAGGGATCGCAATCATCCTCAAACTAATTGAGCGAATTTCTTTGGCCAACACTTACAACTGATCAAAAAAATTTCGCCTATGAGTTAATTACCGCGTTCGTTAATTCGATCCTAGACAGATTTTTCATTCTCAAACTAAGTGTTAGGCGACAAGATTATCTTAAAAACTAAGCAGATGGGACTACGAGGAAGGGCATAAGAATCAACAGATTCTTTATTAATATATGCCTGGCAGGTAAAACGCGAATCATTGCGAATATGATTCGAAGCACCTCTACTCGCATAGAAAAGCAATGTCCCTTAAGATGCTGGTTTATCGTAAATCATGTACTACTAAATTATTGCGTCAATATGAACCCAACTGAAGTTGAACACCAGAACGAGAATTCCTTGCATTCGGCAACTGAGAGAGCAACTGCGGCATCGCGAAGTACCTGGGTGAGCGTAGGTGTCAATATTTGCTTGAGTGTTGCTCAAATTAGCATAGGTATATTCGCTAAATCACAAGGCTTGATTGCTGACGGCATTCATTCGTTATCCGACCTGGTGTCGGATTTTGTTGTGCTATTTGCCAGTCATCACAGCAAGAAAGACGCCGATGACGACCATCCTTATGGTCATCAGCGATTTGAAAATGCGGCCTCGTTGATTCTAGGGTTGTTACTACTCGCAGTTGGTGCAGGCATGATTTGGACTGCTGTATTGAAGCTTGAAGCTCCGGATACCATCGCACAAGTACAGAGTATTGCCTTATGGATGGCGGCTATAGCGCTATGCACCAAAGAGCTACTTTTTCGCTACATGCTTGCCATCGCCAAGCGCATCAAATCAAGCATGCTGATTGCAAATGCATGGCACGCCCGTTCAGATGCGGCATCATCATTTGTGGTCGGCGTAGGTATCATCGGTAATTTAGCAGGCTATCCAATACTTGACCCTATTGCCGCACTGATTGTAGGATTCATGATTCTCAAAATGGGTTGGGGATTTGCTTGGGATGCCCTACATGATTTAATGGATCGAGCAGTCGACCAGATCGAACTCAACGCAATCCGAATCACATTGTTAGAAACACCTGGTGTGAGCAACGTTCATGATTTGCGTACGCGGAAGATGGGTGACATGATCGTCGCCGATGTGCACCTAGAAGTCGAAGCATCACTGACAGTGGAGGCCGGACATGACATTGCAGTCGATGCCAGGCGTCGTGTGCTGGAGCGCCACAGAGTGCTCAACCTAATGACGCACATTGATCCATGGAAAAAACCAGATCTAGATCACGAAAATAAAGTACAAATCTCCCCATCAGACTAGGACGAATAACACGGCATCAAAGTAGAAAGGTGAAATTTTGTAGCTTCGAAAACTGCAGAAAAGCTTAACAAAAATGACCAGAATTGGCCTCTCACCTTTCGTCCTTTAAATGCCTTGCTCATGTTGCTTAACGTAGTTTCTAAGTATATGTTTCTGCGGCTCGCTACCTAAGGTACTTAAATAGATCAGTTTTGTATCCTAATAACTAACCTAGGAAATCGCATGGCGAAGCATATTAACTTTGGCACAGAGTCTGAACACAATTGGAAATATCACAAGCCCGCAATTTGGCTCCACTGGGTATCCGCACTCTTGATCATCGGCTTACTGTGCGTGGGCTGGTACATGATGTCGATTGAGGATGAGCCTGGGAGTGGTTGGTATTTTGATCAACATAAATCGTTCGGCATACTCGTCCTCATACTAATTCTGATTCGCATAGTCTGGCGGATCAGACACAAACCAGAGCCATTGTCAGATAACGTCCCTGGCTGGCAAAAGAATTTAGCAAGCATTATCCAATGGCTGCTTTATGGCAGCATGTTTGCCATGCCTATTATCGGATTTATAGGGACATCTTATACCAAGCGAGGTGTATCACTATTCGGAATGAAACTCCCAGCCTGGACGACTCCCAATCATGACATCGCTGAACAATTTTTTGCTGCGCACTCAATCTTAGCTTTTATCCTGACGACCCTGATCGTCCTGCATGTGCTAGCCGGCCTAAAGCACCTATTCATAGATAGAGACCGCGTCTTTTACCGAATGTGGTTCTAAAACCGATTCTGTCGCATTGTTGATCGGAAGACGACAATAGCAGGAACTATGTCACCGATAAGTAAAATCGATTTGTGTGCGGCGTAGATTTAATTCCATCAATCTCTAACTGTCTATTTACACCAGTACTAATCCAGCGAGCACGATACTGATGGACCGGAACTGCTTACATTTGAGCACCGGCACGAGCATCCGCTTGATCGTATATGCGCTCTGCTAGACAATGGTTTTAAGATTTTAGCCTTGTAACGAAAGATCTGTGGTCACTTTGTTGAGGTTCCTCTCCGCCATCATGCCCCTCCACATTGATGGAGAAATGCATCGCTATAATATTGAGCAGGTCAGTTCATCCTTTATCAGTGTTTTGCAATCTAGAAGTTCATTACGCTAACGGCTCACTAGGGCTATGAGACTCTGTTATCCATCCGTTTTATGGGCTAGGTTTTGACATACCAGCCCAGCAACTGTAAACCAACTGACCGGGTCAGGTCTCTCTAACGGCAATTTAACGGACTATAGTAAAATATAAGCATCGTTTAGAATTACTCAAAACTATTCTCTCAATAATCACCATTCAAGTGTAATTTCAATAGGATAAAACCATGGCAAATATCAGCTTTCTTGGGACAGGATTGCTCGGCGGTGCATTCGCTGAAGCTGCGGCAAAACGTGGTGACTCAGTCACCGCATGGAATCGTTCTGCGGACAAAGTTAACGCTTTGATGCAATTTGGTGTCAAAGCCGCCGCAACTCCTGCTGACGCAGTCCGAGGTGCATCGCGAGTGCATCTAGTGCTAAAAGATGACGCAGTTGTCGAAGAAGTTATTGCCATGGCACGTACTGCACTCGAGCCTGGTACGATCATCATTGATCATACTACGACCTTGCCGGTACTCACCGCAAAGCGCGCTGAACAACTTCATACCGCAGGATTGAAGTATTTGCACTGCCCTGTCTTTATGGGACCACCGGCTGCTAGAAACGCTCAAGGTTCAATGATGGTTGCTGGCCCAAGTGCTCTATTCGAATCGGTCAAGGCAGATCTCGCCAAGATGACCGGGCGTCTGGTTTATATAGGAGAACGATCCGACCTTGCCGCCGCGAACAAATTACTAGGTAATGCAATGATCATTGGCCTCTCTGCAGTAATGGCAGATGTGCTGACTCTGGCGCAGGCAAGCGATATACATGGTGAAGATGCGATCAAGTTGCTTGGTATGCTGGACTTAAATGCGACGGTCGGCGGTCGCGGGCTCAACATGGCAAAAGGCAACTTCGCTCCGAGTTTTGAGCTAGTGATGGCACGCAAGGATGTGCGTCTGATGTTGGAAACATCTGGCAGTCGCTCGATGGCAACACTGCCAGCAATTGCGGCCAGAATGGATCAGCTCATCGCCGCTGGACATGGTGCTGAAGATGCCAGCGTGCTTGGAATCGATGCAGTGGTGCGGCCTTGAGTATAGCTGGCTGCGGTTCTCGTTTAGACAATCCGAGCTAAAAGCTTGAACTCACAGACCGCAGTCCAACGTCACATCGATTGGGGTCGAAAAAATTACAACGACTTATATCGTTCATATAATCACAATTAGCATTGTCACCACCTGAGGTAACATCGGCATACGCTGACGCAAAATAATCATAAATCGTTTTTTCGAACTTTACCTCGCATATGCTTTTAATCAGAATTTCTGTAATTAACTCAGACATTGCTCTTACAGTTCGCTATAACGATCACACCGTACAACTCGAACTAGCTTTAGTTACATCTAATTACTCAGGAAACATCTATCTTACGTCTCGTTCGCGGCGTCAGACGTTGTGAGTGTATCAGCGCGATGCTAGCGCTACACCGGAGAACGAAAATGGAAACCACTAGCTCAAATCGCATTCACCCCTTGATGGCTGCTGCTGCCGCCTCCTTAACTTTAGTCAGTCTAGTGGGTGCCGCAGCGATTACAGGAATTTTGCCCAACTCCCACGGCCAGACCGTCGCTAATCCGACAACAGAAATGATGAATAATACGAGCACTCCAATGGCACAACAATTAGTATCCGTGCCTGTCGAGCGTGAAGTTATTCGATACAAAACGGTTGTGCACCACGACTATCCGCGTTACAACCAGACTAACCACAACAGCGACCATGCCCAGCTGGCTCAAGCTGAGCAAGCAAGAGATTACCGACCAGCGGCCGCATATCAACAGCCAGCCCAGGTCGCCCAGAACAGTCCACTTGGTATAGGTCTTGGTGCGCTCGTCGGTGGTTTAGTGGGTAGTCAAGTTGGCGGAGGTAATGGTCGTACTCTTGCAGCAATCGCCGGTGCAGTTGGTGGAGGCTACGTTGGAAATGAAATCGCGAAGCATAACCAATCTGGTAACAACCAATAACGTCAACAACGCAATAGAAAAAACAGGAGGAATCATCATGACAATCAAAACTAGTCTGGCACTCATACTCCTGGCGTTGCCAGCTGCGGCATTCTCCACTGAATATCAAACGATTGAGCGTCCTCGTCAAGAGTGCTGGAACGAGCAGGTTCACATGCAACAACGTAGTAATGACGTCGGAGGTGCACTCATAGGCGGCATTGCAGGCGGCTTACTCGGTAACCAAGTTGGAAATGGGAACGGCCGCACTGCAGCGACTGCCCTTGGCGCGATAACAGGTGTGATGGTCGGCGAGCGCATGTCGTCATCTCCAGGCTATTACACACAGAATGTGCAACGTTGCCGCACTGTGATAGACCATGTTCAAGTTCCGGTTTATAGGGAACCCTCCCCTGTATGGATTGAGGCGCGACCTGTGTATGTGCCCTATTACGTCCGACACGATGAACATGACTATCGCGAACAATGGGGCCATGGTTGGCATGGACATCACCATGACCGTGATGAGGAACATCGACACCATGAAGATGATGACTAAACAAAGTATTCCGCCTACTTTTTGCTAATAAGCGCGCGGCGCCGCGCCGCGCGTTAGCAAGAATCACGATTCACTCATTGCTCAGTGGCTTGTAAGTGGAATTAAATACAGACCAGCGGCAAACAGTCCATACATCAAACCTAGTGCAGTCGATATGGTCGCCTAAATCATCATCGTACCGCTGAAATTCGCCAGCAAAACCCATCAAATAAATTACATAGATATAGTCGGTCGACTGATCGATTTTAATGGATCGATATAAGAAACTCAGATCTTGTCGCCCGCTGCATTACCAACATTAGGCTTAACAAAATGTGATCAATTCGAATTTAAAAAAAGTTACTTTTAATTGATCTTTTTTGAGGAGGATTTATTCAATATTTAAAAAATCAAAGTCACATAGTTGTAATAATGAAATGTTATTTTCACACTTATCCAAAAGACATATTTTTGGTCAGCAGTGCGTAATTCACCAACTCGAAAACGGCTATAGGTCTTAGGAAACAGTTCATATATATGACGAGGTATCCATACCCGGGTTGGGAAAGCTTGTTTGGAACATAGAACAATTGTTCAAGTTTGTCGATTTGTTTCAACGTTGCTTTTAAACGCTGCTGTGATTCTGAATTACAACTATCCCCCAACCATGAAGGAGAATGTAAGTGAAAAAATTATTGGTAGTTTTATTTTTGATGAGTCAAAGTATTTACGCGATGGCCGATGGACAAAGTGATTGCGATGCAGCTGCGGGTAGTTATTTGACAGGCTCAGTGGTAGGTGGCCCTACTTTTGCCAGCGCAAAAAGTTATCTGAAGGGCATAGGACTATCTCATACCCATCTTAAAGTGCAATCAGACCAGGATGGACAAGTTTATGATGTTGCCATCGACAATGTATATGCGCGTGACTACGTAAAAAATTCTAGATCAATACCAAGATCTCTAACATCAATTCAAGTTGGAGATCAACTTGAACTATGCGGTGAATTATATTCGAGCGGATTATGAGTCCATCCGCAAATCGAGCACCAGCGCTAGTTATACGATATAAGTTGATTTATTGGGACAAATTTGGGACACTAAAGATCAAATCCCCCCCCCAACTAAGGTGAACAATTTTGGCTACATTTACCAAGCGCGGTGATTACCAATGGCAAGCCAAGATCAGACGGCAAGGCCACCCAGTACAATCCAAGACGTTCAACATCAAGGCGGACGCGGAAGCTTGGGCAAGACTGATCGAAGGTGAAATGGATCGCGGTGCATTTGTCTCTCGCGCAGAAGCAGAAAGCACGACGCTCAAGGATGCGCTTGAGCGATATGCGCAAGAATTGACACCCAAGAAAAAAGGCGCCCTGCAGGAGCGTACTCGAATAAAAAAATGGCAAAGCCGCCCACTCGCCGTGCGGTACCTGTCAACTATAAAAGGTAGCGACATGGCGAAATTCAGCGATGAGCGCCGGGCAGCAGGCAAGGCTGAAAACACGATTCGGCTGGACATGGCGTTGCTTTCTCATTTATTCGAAACGGCGCGCAAAGACTGGGGTATGGAGAGCTTAATCAACCCGGTTAAGAATGTCAGACTTCCCAGCGGATCAAAGCAACGGGATAGGCGTCTAAACGGTGATGAACAGAAATACTTAACGGTTGCGCTCGATAAAAGCAGTCAACCAATTGCGCGTGCGATTGTGGAGCTTGCAATCGAAACTGCGATGCGACAAAGCGAAATTTTGGGATTGGAGTGGAAAAACATCGATTTCAACCGAAAAGTGGCTTTTCTTGCCGACACAAAAAACGGTGAATCACGTAGCGTTCCGCTTTCTAGCAAAGCGCTGACAATCTTGAACTCGCTCGCCCGTTCCATTGATGGCGGACGAATTTTCGAAATCTCGCAGGATCGGCTAATTAGAACCTTCCAGCGTGCCTGCGTGGTTGGCAGCGCCCAATATGTCAAAGATTGCGCAGAAGCCAAGCAGGCGCCTTCAAAGGCCTTTCTTGATGACCTGCGGTTCCACGATCTGCGCCACGAGGCGACTACTCGCCTGTTTGAATTAGGGCTTGACATGATGGAGGTCGCAAGCATCAGCGGTCACAAATCTCTTTCAATGCTAAAACGCTACACTCATCTACGAGCAGAAGACTTGGCGCGAAAGTTGGGATGATAATGCACAAGACCGGTTTCTGCACATGTCGTAGGCAGTGCCGCTTGTAAAAACCCGCACGATTGGCGGTATTTTCATAGCACTTCACTTGTTATTTGCAGCTTTCATCCGGCGAAATCATCGCCCGCTTCCGCCAGTAGTTTAAACGTTGGCACTCTTAGAGCGCGTGCGATGCGCTCAACATTATCAAGCGATATATTCCGAACCTGCCGCTCCACATGTGCGATAAAGGTCCGGTGAAGACCAGCCTCGAACGCCAGCATCTCCTGGGACCAACCCAACTTCCCACGCAATCGAATCATATTCGCCGCGAGTATCTCCCGTGCCGATGGCTCTGGTTTTCCGGAAGTTTGTGTGATTAGGGGTCGATTTGTTTTAGGTGCAATAAGTGACGGTAGGAGATCGAGCACTGGCGTGGGGGTAGTTCTGTAAGTCAATGATTTCATTAAGGTTTCA
>NZ_JBEONQ010000079.1:0-11880 GCF_040544445.1 Undibacterium sp. GrIS 1.8
TGTCACATGTGCCGCTTCAAACAAGAAAACCAATCGCAACAGTGGCCACACCCATGCTCGACTTTACTGGTTTGGGTATTTTGCAAGAAGCTCTTCAGTTAAACGCAATTTTCATCACGTTGACTGACACGCTTTATCAACTCAAATATCACCACAATTTTGCCAGCGGCATAACCAATCCGGTGAATAAAGACAAATCTGGTGATGCCTTATTCAAGCCTTTGGCAAAACCAAAATCAATCGTCAGTTTATTACTCGGGCTGTAGGTTAACGCAGCCAAAGCTTGGGCAGTGTCGTCGGTGCCGCGTCTGCGTGTGCCGCTGAGTTCTGCCGTGATACCCCATTTTTCAGTGACGGCTAGTGATGCGGATGTTGAAATACCTGTTTGCGTACTGGCAGTACCGGGATCGACCAAGCCCAAACGCGTAAAATTAAGGTTGGCATCTATATGCAGTTTGCCGATGTCTTTACTGTAAATCCCATTCACGCTGTAATCTGTTTTGCCACTACCGATTGTATTTTTAGCGGTAGGTACTTTGACGCTAAACTCCAGTCCAAATGCGGTATCGTCATTCATCAAGAAGGCACGCTTTAATACCAACGTGGTATCACCCAAGCCGCGCTCACGGTTACCCTGATCATCCAAGGATGAAACCACGGCTTCACCGCCGATCAACACCCCCCATTGCGGATTAAACGCCAGCTTTAATTGGTAAGGCAAACTATCTCGTCTGGTTCCATCTTGCCTGGTGCTAAGCAGACCCAATTCCAGTTCTAATTGTCCTGGAAACGGTAATTGTGCTGGACTCGATACCGAGGGGCGGTACGGCGTAACCTCTTCATCATCGGCGTAAGCATAAGCGCAACAACTGAGCAGAGCGAGCAGACTGGTGGTGATCAGATGTGTGCGCGGCATTCTTTATGTCCTATGTCATGGTGAGGCGAAGCGACAAGTTTAAAAATTGAGGGGTAGCGATCGCCGGGGAAACTGAGAGCATTTATAGCTAAATGCCGATCAAAACGTTCTTACTATATTGTTACAGATAAATTCATTTTGACAAAATAAAAACCCTCGCCATCAGCGAGGGTTTTTGCAACATCGATACTAAAAAGTATTAATGCAGTTCGAATAAAAAATGGTTTAATGAGTGACGCGGGTAGTTCTGCCGCTTGACAATAAACGAATGCGATCACCTGGACGGAACAATTCGTCCGCATCTTGTGTAATTGCTTTAATCTCGCCGTTATCAAGTCTGACGGTAATTTCAAAACCCTTAGATTTATTCATATTACCCTCGACAGCCTGGCCTATCATGCCACCTGCAACTGCACCCAAAATACCGGCAGCGATAGAACCGTTACCTTTACCGATGCTGGAGCCAGCAGCGATTCCGCCGACAGCCGCACCTGCAACGGTACCAACACCACTTTGGCCTTTGTCGATGGTAACTTCACGGACAGATTCCACTACACCCATACGTACCGATTGCTCATTTTGAGTCTGACCGGGACGATATACGCTATTGGAAGTAGGCGGTACTGCGCAAGCACTTAATGCGACTACGGCAGTCAGAACGATAATTTTTTTCAAGATAATCTCCAGTAGATGTATAAAAACGATAAAAGTGGCATTAAAAACCAATCCGCAATCTACGCTTGAGTGATTGAATTTAGGCGAAATGATTTATTAATTGACACCATTTTAATCTAAACACGTGTTGGACAAACAGACGACGGCAATCGTTCCGCGGCTAAAGTCACTGCGTTCTGATTTTTGAGCTTAATTTGTTAAAAATGATGTCTAAATTAAATGATTATCAAAAAAGAGTTACTCATATCAGCAAAAAGTCTGGCTACTGAACCAAGCAACTTATCAGATACTTTTACTTAGCAAGCTTAATAAGCAATGTTAAACCGACGATATAAAAATCCCAGCACAAACAAGGGACCAATTAGTAAAAATCGCAGATCGTCAAAGAACGACGGTTTTTTTCCCTCTATCTTATGGCCTATAAACTGACCAACCCAGGCTAATACGAAGATACCCAATGCAGATGGTAAAACCCATCCAGACGGCAATAAATAAAGTATGCTCAACATCAATACGGACATCAGACTCATGCCAATAGCAAATGGCACAGATAAAGAGATGTAGTACACCAATGCCAGCAGCGTCGCACCTATAGAAATCATCGGATGTATGGCCCAAAGTAAACCCAAAACTGTCCACACAATCACTGGGACGCAGACAAAATGGATATATTCATTGGTAGGATTTTGATGGCTCTCGGCATATTTTTCTAACAATTGCTCCACCGCGCGTGCGTCAGTATTGGATTTAATCGCAGTTGTTGGCGTAGAAGCCGGATTACTATTGGTTTTATTCATACTGTTCTCCTTGATATTATTATTGACCACTATCGCGCTCAAACAACGCACAAACAAACATGTTTTGATGCGTCTCATCAAACATGATCATCCATTTATTTTAATCGGTATTTCCATAAAACCAAATTGTTTAGCTAACGTCTTATACGTATGAAAAATCAGTCAGTATTATCCGGCTTTCCGCCAGTAATCAACTTGCAGACGCACACCTTAGTGCTTGGTAGTTTTCCAGGTAAAAAATCATTAGAAATACAGCAATACTATGGATTTAAATACAACCAGTTCTGGCGTCTGATGTCCGCAGTTACTAGCGAGAATCTGGTCGCACTTGATTATGCCGGGCGCCTGTCGCGGCTGCTTGCTCACGGATTTGGTTTGTGGGATGTGATTGATGCTTGCGATCGTGTTGGTAGCTTGGACTCGGATATTCGCAATGCTAAAGTCAATGATTTTTCTCTTTTAAAACAAGAATATCCTGCCCTGCGGCGCATAGGATTTAATGGAAAGACATCCGCCAAGTTTGCGCCACAATTTGCTGCTGTCGGTTTTGACACCTTGCTTTTACCATCCTCCTCGCCTGCTTATGCCATGCGGAGTTTTGAAGAAAAACTAGTTGATTGGCTGGCGCTTAAAGACTAATTTTTACCGCCGCTAATCAGCTTAGAGGCGTAAAAACCAAATCATCATGTAGTTTTTTGTAAAGAGTGTCCATGAAATGACTTTTTTGTTCTCAGTAATCAGTAAAATACTTACATGCTAATCAAACGAAAATCTATAGAAGCCGAAGCCAACTATCGCTCCGGCCCCAGAGCTGCTGCAACTACAGCCCAGAAGTCACCGCGCAAAGCCAAATTTGCCCCGATCACTTTGTCTGAACTGGATGGTGTGCGCTATCTGCATTTTGGTACCGAATGGGTACAAGGTGCGATGCGCTTACGCAAACCCGACTGGCTGGAGCTGGAATACGCGCAGCAAATGATGGCTTGGATGTTGTTTGTCACCGAGCCTAAGTACATCGTGCAATTAGGTCTGGGTACGGGTGCATTGACCAAATTCTGTTATCGCCAGTTTCCACAAGCACGCATTAACGCGGTTGATCTGAACCCTGCCGTCATTACCATTTGCGAGAGTATGTTTAAGCTGCCAGCCAATGATGAGCGTCTTAATGTTGTTGAGATGGACGCCTTAGATTTTGTCAATGATCCGGCCAATGAAGGACAAATCGATATCATGCAAGTCGATTTGTACGACGCAACAGCGAAAGGTCCGGTATTAGATACCGCCGAATTTTACGAAGCCTGCGCTGCTTGCCTGACGCCAAATGGACTCCTGACGGTCAACTTATTTGGCGACCATCCAAGCTACGCTAAAAATTTAAAAGCGCTACGCTTTGTTTTTGATAACGTACTCTGTTTGCCAGAAGTACACGATGGCAACGTCGTCGCTATTGCCTTCAAATCTGCCATCAAACTGGATTTTCCGGTACTGTATGAACGTGCAGCAATCATCAAAGAAATCAGTAAACTACCTGCAAAATCTTGGGTAGATGGATTAAAAGAAACTGCAAAGTCCACCTGCACATTGTCTACATTGAGAACAAAATGACTAAGTCGCCACATCAATCCTTAAACATGCAGCAAATTTTTACCTGGTTGATGGCAGACGGCATTATCCTAAAGGAAAATGCCAAAGCAGAGTTTAATAGCGCGCAAGCCATTCTTAGAAATGGCCCGGCGGCGATGCATACGCTGACGGCAATAGCACAAGCCAAGCTGCATTCGGTAAAAAAGCCGAATCAACAATTAACCTTGGATTGGCTCACCGAGTGGACAGCCAACAAGGTCAAGCTACCTTTTTACCGGATCGATCCATTAAAAATTGACTTCACCAAAGTATCCGATGTGATGTCGTCTAACTACGCGACTCGCTTCAATATTTTGCCCGTAGAATCTACTCAAGACAGCGTCACAATTGCGACTACAGATCCTTTTAATACCGAGTGGCAGGCAGAAATTGCCAAGATCACGCGTAAAGAAATCCGTTTAGTACTAGCAAATCCGCTCGATATTTCTCAATATATTGCACAGTTTTTTTCATTAGCGAAATCGATCAAGGATGCTAAAAAAGCCAGTAGTAATGATCTGTCTCTACGGAATAATTTTGAACAATTAGTCGAGCTAGGCAAAGCCAATAAACAGGTCGACGCCAATGATCAGCACATCATCAATATTGTTGATTGGCTCTGGCAATTTGCGTTTGACCAGCGTGCCTCAGATATCCATCTGGAACCTAAGCGCGAAATGGCCATCATCCGTTTTCGGATCGATGGTGTTTTGCATCAGGTCTACCAGGTCCCTGCGACAGTCATGATTGCGATGACAGCACGGATCAAGTTGCTAGGTCGTATGGATGTGATTGAAAAACGCCGGCCGCAAGATGGTCGTATCAAAACCCGTACTGCTGACGGACAAGAGGTTGAACTCCGTCTATCCACTTTACCGACTGCGTTTGGTGAAAAAGTGGTAATGCGTATTTTTGATCCTGAAGTCGTAGTCAAGACCTTGCCAGAGCTTGGGTTCCCGCCCTTGGATGCAGTGCGCTGGGATCAGCTGACCAGCAAACCACATGGGATTATTTTAGTCACGGGCCCGACTGGCTCGGGTAAAACTACTACGCTATACACCACCTTAAAAGCTCTTGCTACGTCGGATGTAAATGTCTGTACTGTTGAAGACCCTATAGAAATGGTCGAAGCGTCCTTCAATCAAATGCAAGTACAGCCCTCGATTGATCTGAACTTTGCCGATGGCGTGCGCGCCTTGATGCGGCAAGATCCTGACATCATCATGGTCGGTGAGATCCGTGATTTGCCCACTGCAGAGATGGCGATCCAGGCCGCATTGACCGGACATCTGGTACTGTCAACATTGCATACCAACGACGCGCCTTCCGCCATCATGCGCTTGCTAGAATTAGGAGTCCCCTACTATCTGCTGGAGGCAACCATCATCGGGATTCTGGCGCAACGCCTGGTAAGAACTCTATGTAAGCATTGCAAATCAGATGATGGAGAAATGCCCGATGCAGTTTGGAAAAGTCTGACCGAAGAATGGAATCTACCAAAACCGACCACAATTTATCGGCCAGTCGGCTGCCCTGAATGTCGCCTGACAGGCTACAAAGGCCGCACTGGATTATATGAATTGCTAACCGTAACGCTGCCGTTTAGTAAACTCATTAAGCAAGAATCCGATATACATGCGCTAAGAAAGCAAAGTATTGCAGACCAAATGAAGCCCTTGCGTATCGCGGGTGCTTATAAAATTATCGAAGGCCTCACCACAGCGGATGAAGTTTTGAAAGTCACTTCCTCACTGATTTAAATAATGCGACTTGAATAAACTGAGTAATGAATTTCAATATATATACTCCTAGTATGTATATTTTAATTGTCCATAGCTTAATTGGTCAATTTGGTGTTTTTATAAAAAGTAATGGGGAGTATATGCATTACAACAAAAAATATGTATGTAAAAACACTTCATTAAGCAATACGCCTTCTAATTTTTCTCTTCTTTGGATAGCAAGTCTTTAAGCCAAACGCATACCTAAAAATCAGTTCATCACTGCCAACCGTCATTCGTAGAAATATCGCTAACAAGGAATTCCATGCAGATTGCTGTCAAGCGTATATCTGACGATCTAAGATCGAGCTTACTGCTCCAAGTTATCAGCTTGGCTTTGGTGTACGCGCTGCTGGGAAGATTGTCTTTATTGCTCGCCATACCGCCTGGCTATGCGGTCGCAATTTTTCCGCCGGCAGGTATCGCACTTGGCGTAATTCTGACTCGTGGGTATCGCCTGCTACCGGGTGTAGCACTAGGTTCATTGATTGTGAATCTGTTCGTCGCCTGGGAACCGGCTCACCAGATCACCAGCAATAACTTGCTGCTCGCGGTAATCCTTGCCAGCGGTGCGTGTTTGCAAGCCTTCGTCAGTAGCTATTTAGTTCGTCAAAAATTAAAGACCCAATTACAGCGAAACACTGGTCTTGCGCTAGATACCGATAAAGATATTTTTTACTTTTTTATTATGGGCGCCTTACTTGGTTGTATGGTCAGCACCACCTGGGGGACAGTTAGTCTTTATCTATTTGGAATCATCTCTTTAGCGGATATCAGCAGCCACTGGTTAACCTGGTGGATTGGTGACACCTTAGGCGTGTTGATTACCACTCCGCTCGTTCTGATTTTGCTGGCACGACCAAGAGATATATGGCACTTCCGCCGTTATAGCGTCATGCTACCGCTGGTCATTTGTCTGATTACCGTTGTTATTGCATTCGTTTTTATTCGTAACAGAGAAGACCAAAAACAGCGACTTGAGTTCCGTTTGGAAGCAGAGAGAATTAGCCAGAAACTACAAAATAACCTTAATGCTCATGCAGATGCGGTCAAAGATTTAGAGCGCCTGTATTCAGCATCAGAAAAAGTATCCCGCACTGAATTCCATATTTTTACTGAACATCCGCTCACCACACTAAAAGAAATTACTGATCTGCTTTGGGTGCCTAGAGTGCTACGTGCAGATAAAACGAAGTTTGAAGAATCCGTATTACGTGAAGGCTTTATTAGCTTCCAAATTACTGAAAAAAATAGTAACGGAAAAACTGTCCCCGCAGAAGACCGTGAGGATTACTTCCCTATCACCTACATAGAGCCATTTGAAAACGGTAAAAGAGTATTTGGTTTTGACATGGGCAGCACCGCCATCAGGCGCAATGCGATAGAAGAAGCGCGAGATAGCGGCAAACTTGCCGTCACCGATCCCTTGGTACTTCTGTCGGGGGATGACAAGTATTTTTCCGTCTTGTTATACGCACCTATTTATGCACGGGGCAAGTCCGTGACCAATATACAAGAAAGGCGTGACGCATTTCGAGGTACCGCAGTCAGCGTTGTAAGGATAAAAAATCTGGTCGGTGATTTATTGAATGAAGAAAAAAAAGCTAATCTCTTACTTGAATTTTATGACCTGTCTTACCCTGGAAGTAATGGTGTTTTTTATGATTCAATCAAAGTCATCGACACTGCTCATGTTTTCCAATCCACGATTGATTTTGGTAGTCGACAATATGCGTTTCTGGCGCAACCATCAGCGACCTATTGGGCGGCTCATACATCATGGATCACCTGGTTCACCAAATTTGGCAGCCTACTGTTTTCCGCCTTATTAGCTGTTTATGTGCTGGTAGCGACCGCACATACTTTTAATGTAGAAAAATTAGTCGCGCAACGCACCAGTCAACTGCATGAAAGTGAAGCCCGCTTGCGTGCCATCTTAGCCAATGCCGCCGAGGGAATTATCACAACAGATGCGCACGGACTAATCACATCCGCCAATCAATCCGCAGAGATATTGCTCGATTATTCAACAGGTGCATTATTTGGACGTAACATTCTGGAGCTTTTCCCAGAAGTAGAATCAGCCACTTTTTTAGCAGCCTATCTGAATGACCATATAGAATCTGACATGATAGGTGACAACACCATCAGCACCGCCACAGCGGCGCGTAAAGAAGTGGTCGCTAAAAAAAGAACCCATGAAGAAATTCCGCTAGAACTAGCGATGGCTAAAGTAGCGTTAGGAGCACAAAATTTAGTGGTTTTAATTTTGCATGATTTGTCTGAACGAAAACGCATAGAAAAACTTAAAAGCGAATTTGTCTCCTCTGTATCGCACGAGTTACGTACACCACTCACCTCTATCCGCGGCGCACTTGGCTTGTTGGCGGGTGGTGTTGGCGGAGGATTGTCAGATCAGGCAAAAACTTTAGTCACGATGGCAAACAACAATGCCTCTCGCCTGACCTTGTTGATTAATGATTTGCTGGATTTTGAAAAATTAGAATATGGCGGCATCCAGTTCAATGTAGAAAAAATTATCTTGCGTGACCTGGTCAAACAAAGCATTGAAGCGAACCAGGGATATGCGCAAAACTTCTCCATCAAAATGCAGTTTTTCTACGAAGCCTCACCAGCGTCGATGGTCAGTGTTGATACCCAGAGATTGATGCAAGTATTGTCCAATTTACTCTCAAACGCGATCAAATTTTCTCAACAAAATGGAGTAGTAGAAATTCATATTCGTCAGGTTGCAGATTGGGTCAGACTAGAAGTCGTTGACTTTGGGATTGGAATTTCTGCAGACTTCCAAAAAAATATTTTTCAAAAATTTAGTCAGGAAGACGCTAAAGCAACCCGTAAATATGCGGGTACTGGCTTGGGGCTGAGCTTGTCTAAGTCAATGATAGAAAAGATGTCTGGCAAAATTGGCTTCTATAGTGTGGAAGGTCATGGCTCCACTTTTTACGTTGAATTACCGTTGGCGTCGTAGTGCCTTTGAATGCACTATTCTCTGCATCAGACTGTCCTTCTAAAGATAAATTTTTCGCAGCTCTTACGTGAAGTATTCGCTTCAAAATTACTCTTTTCTACATATCCTTCAATACCTATTTCAAGCACCTTGAGGCTCTCTCGATATTTCGTCTGCGATCAGGTGGATTTTATGCAGCCAGTTTTTCCTGATTTTGTGTAACCGTCCAACGCAACCACCTATGAATAGCGATTAATTTGATGCACTCTCCCAACCTGATCACTTTGGAGAGCCCGCATGTCAAGAATGTCAATGCCGGAGTGAAGATGTACCAAATGGCGCGCTAAAAGTGTACCAATCTGGGTTAATAAATAGAGCCGTTGAGACCCTGAATTGTTCTCTTCTCAATGCACATTTCTATACTCTGCAGACTTGGGGTGACGGGCGTAGCCCGTTCCCTCAAGACGTTGCTTTTACGGGTTGGACTCTCCTTTTTCAACAGTGCTGTTTGGTTTGACATTGCGCTGTTGCCGTTTCTTGCTGATGGCCAATCGATACGATTCGCCGTTCATTTCCAGGATGTGGACGTGATGGGTGAGCCTATCGAGCAAGGCACGCAGCCGCTTCTCGTCACTCGCTTCCATCAGCTCATGCACTAGAGTCGCAGCTGTCGTAAAGGCAACGCTGTGTCCTTTCTGACAGGCAGCTAATCCTAGTGCCAGCACAGTATGCGTTTTACCGACACCTGAAGGACCTAGCGCGATGACATTCTCACGTTGATCAATCCACTCGCAGCGCGCTAGTTCCAATACCAGGGATTTGTTCAGGGTCGGCATCGCCATAAAGTCGAAGGTATCCAGACTCTTGGTTACAGGAAACCTGGCCAGCCGGATACGGCGCTGCATTGTGCGGCGTTCACGGTCGATACGTTCCAGTTCGCACAACTGTAATAAATACCGCGGGTAATCCACGCCTTCGCGTGCGCAATCGGCCCCGACCTTCTCATATTCGCGGGCAAAGGTGGGCAGCTTCAGAGCTTTGAAGTGGTTGACTAACAGCACCTGCGGTGCCACCGTGGTGGTCTCGGGTGACCGGGCGACGTCGGTGCTCATACAAGGCGCGCTCCACGTTATGTTGCGCAATTGTCGCAGCCCCGCTAAGCAAGCTCAGATAGCTGCCCGCATCGGTGGTGCAGACCGTGGCGCTCGGCAAATACGGATACAGCGTGAGATCCAACTTGGGAGGCCGTCGCTCGATGGCGCACAGCACCAAATGCTTGATGGCGTCAAAGCTGAGCACACCGAGGTGATGCGCCTGGCCAATGGCATGTTCGACCTTAGAGATACTGAAGGTTTCCAGCAACCGCAGAACCTGGATATATTCCTTGCGTCCGCGCTTGTCCATGCGTGCTTCCAGCAGACGTCGCAGTCGCTCGAAGCGCAGGCAATACCCACTCTTGCAGCGGCGCAGCCTGGTCGAGCGCACGAGGTTTCTTCTCCAGTAAGGCCAGATAGTGCAGCAGGTTCACCACGAAGTCGGCTTTGGCATAGCTACGGCGATGGCGCGCAATACGCTCCAGCTTGCCGACCAGATAGATGTCGACCCAGTCGACGGTGCCTTTGACCAGCACCGCCTGATGGCCATATTGCGTCGGTACCGAATAGTCGTTGCTGCGGTAACGAACCGGCGCTTGCGAAGACACTCTGCTGGTTTGCTTGTGGCTGGCGTCGTAAGGCGTGACCAGCAACGGCATCAATGCCGTCCGGTCGCGAACCAGCCGCTGGGCGATGGTCTCGGATTAACCGTAAGCGCTCCATGAACTACAGCCTTGTAGCACCTCAATAATTTTGGCATCCTCGCTCCACCCTAATTAACACGGAGCGAACATGAAAGCCCAGCCGAACGCAGCCTTCTGGAAAGAACATATAGCGGCAGCTATGCAAGGCCCGGAATCAATCAGCGCGTATGCCAAACGTCATTCCATTTCAACCAAATCACTGTACTACTGGCGTCAGAAAATCATGGAAATTAATTCTGTACCTAAACCAGTCACAGCAATCGTATCGCCATTCGTCGCTGTGCAGGTTCCTCAAAAAATCCATGAGCAGCGCGCTGCCAACTTTGCTCTGGTGCTAGAACAAGGCATCCGACTTGAAATGACTGCAGCGCCTGCACCGGAATGGCTGGCCAATGTCATTCGCGCTATGCAGGGAATGCGTTAATGCATTCGGGCTATCAAATTGGTTAGGTATATTTGTGCCGGGCCGCAGTGGATTTCAGAAAATCGATCAATGGCTTGAGTGTCTTGGTCGAGCAGGTGTTAGGTCTGAATCCATTTGATACAGCACTCTATGTTTTTATTAATCGGCAGCGCACAAAAATGAAGATTTTATACTGGCATCGTAATGGATTCTGTTTGTGGGTGAAGCGTTTAGAATCAGAAAAATTTGCCTGGCCGCCTGAGGATGAATCGGTGACACAATAGATGACATTACAGGAACTGGAATGGCTATTGGAAGGCTTCGATTTATGGAGAAATAAGCCACACAAGACGCTTAATTTTGCTTCAGTTTCATAAGAGGATTGAGTAAGATGGCGTATGCCTTTGAACTCGCCAATCTCATCTTCAGCCACTTCAAAATCACGCCATCCGGTGTTTGCTTTACCGTCGGTTCTGCCAACCAATATCACTGAATTAACCGCACTGCTTTACGCACAACAAGCAGCGCACGAAGCTGAACTGAATCGGGCTATCGCGGCCATAGAACGCGAGGCGCAGGAAAAAATCCAGCATCTGATCGAACAAATGATCCAGGCCAGACACCGCATGTTTGGCGCCAGCTCAGAACAACTCGTCGCGCAGGGGCGATTATTTGACGAAGCCGAAGCGCTGGCTGCTGACAAAACCGATGTCGATGATATCGCTGCCATACCTGGCGCTGAAGAGCCGCCAGACGACACCAACAACAAAAAGAGCAGCAAAGTACCCCGTGGTAAGCGCGGTCCACTTCCTGCAGAATTAAAGCGCATTGATATCGTGCATGATGTGCCGGAAAAGGAACGTACCTGCCCATGCGGCACACCGATGGTGGTTATTGGTGAAGAAATCAGCGAACA
>NZ_JBEONQ010000080.1:0-11700 GCF_040544445.1 Undibacterium sp. GrIS 1.8
TAGGCTATCGAACGCCGTTTGAGGTTTTTTATAATTTGGATATACTCCCCCTAAAACTTACCTCCCGTTGCTCTTCGTAGCTGAATCTGCCCAGGCTTATTGTCCATGTTTCTTATGGATTATTAAAATATACCTGTAGGGAGTATATAATTAGAAGCATTGAATTTTTACATTCTAATGAACAAAATTTCTCGTTATTTAGCAAAAGATCCGCTAAGTAAAGGAGTGACTAGTCTGTACATAACATCCGTGCGTAGTACGTATTTTGTGCCAGAAGTTACCGCAGAACCTTGATGATTCAGCCTGTGTGGGAAAACCAGAACTGAGCCAGCTCTTGGCTGAATACTTTCCCAAACAAAGTCGGTATGACCGCCTTCAAAGTCGTCGTTTAAATACATAATAAATGTCAGAAAACTCTCCTCGGTATCATTTCGGCGAAAAGTGCCATCCTTATGCTGCTTAAAAAACTGTTGGTCTTTATAACGATAAAAGCGAAACCGCTCGTTAAAACCAGGTAGCTGCCAATTATCGATCACGGCTGGCAACAAAGGCTGTGCTCGGTCATAGAGCTCTTTTGCCAACGCAGGATTGCCATACAAGATTCGATCATTGTTGCGCGCGTCTTTGAATATTTGCTCGCCCTCATCGGTCGTGATGACCGCTTCAGAATAACCTAACTGTTCGCTACTAGCGATGTAGCTGTCACATTCGGCTTTGCTTAAAAAGTGATGAATGACAAATACTCCAGCACCAAAATTCTTGATTTCCATTCGTTATATTCGCAATATCGGTTTTTACTTTTGCTTGAATAAGCACGTTTAAAATAAAGGACTCGTATTAGTTTTTAAAAAAATAAACCAAAGCTTACTTCTACTTTTTTAATAATTTTTCCAAAATCTCGCGGATAAATTCAGGCTTGTTATCAAGATCGGCACAACTGCGCGTATCCGCTTGGGGGTATACGCGCGCGCCAAAGGAAAAGTAGAAATTCTCAAAATCGTCAAACACAAGAATGATATTCCAAAACCTCACCAGTACACTCCCACGGCAGGGTGGACTTGCCAGCAGGACTACAGGTGGGCAGATAAGAATCCGCTCTCGTCATAAGCAAGTCGGTGATGATGCGACAGCACCAGATTACATCATCGTCTCACTGTAAAGTTAATCCGAAACGGAAAGTCCATCTGACATGGCACGCCGGCGCATTTGGCTGGCTTAAACTTAGTCAGCAGTAGCACTTTGGCAGCAAACTGTGTCATCGCGTCGCTAGGCGACTCAAACATGGACACATTGGCCACAGTGCCGTTGCTCTTTACTGTGGCGACGATAAACAACTCTCCATTATCAACAAGTTGGCTCTGCCCCTTGCGAATCGGATCAATGATGGCTTTGAGTCCGCCCAAAGGAAAAGGTGGTTCGTCACCGTCATTTATTTTTTCCCACCAAGAATTAAGTGCCTGACGATCAGCGGGTGACAATTGATCGTAAGGAAGATTGACAGGAACCCGGGCTCCTGAGACTTCAGTACGGCGAATATATGACCCCGTGACCGCCTGATCCTCTTTAATCGAATACTCCGACTTAGGTTCAGACTGTGCAGAGGCGAGAGATGAATAGGCAAGCAGAGTAGTGCAGAGAATTTTGGCAAGGCTAGATGGCATGACTGAAAAAATCTTATGTAAGGTTAAAAAGCACGCACGAAGAATTATAAATTGTAGCAAATTGATCAAGTTATTCCAGAAAAATCAGATGCTTCATTCATTTTTCAACACGATAAATGCATTACCGGTCTTTATATTTTTAGTATGAGTTATATGGAACGAGTGCCAGCGTGGCTCACAGTGATATGCGTTAGCTGACGACCCTAGAGTCGTCAATATTGTTATGCTACGAGAAGCGTATATATGTGTTTTGATACCCGTTTACTGAGTGATCAAGCGTCCAATCGCCGCCTTGCGTTCCTTAGTGTCAGATAGGAATCGGGGGCTGTAGGAAAAGAATCGATTGGTATTTTTAAAATTCCTCGCCCAACCGACCAGCGCGCCATCGGTATCTGCATACAAGCGTATCGTGCCGCGACCTAGGCCTGTAATTTTATTCGAGGGGTCAGCGAGCCTTGTATCATCCGAGCCCAGGTACTCTATATTTGAATCGATAATCGCGACCTCGTATTGCTCTGTTCCAGCAACAAGCGGATTACGCGGTTCGATTTTTTTTGCTTCACTGTCGACCAACATTACATGCCCGGTCGTACCGGTTTGCGATTTGTCGCTGGCATTGAGCATCGCATGCGCCAGCACATCGCCAGGCCGTATCAGGCGCACATCGATGATCTGCTGAAAACCCTTACCGGTCTCTATCGAAAAAACGAAGTCCTCTGCAACTGGCCTTTTTCTGCTTGGCGTCCAGTTCAAAAAAGCAAGCTGAGTCCGCACCGGATAGTGAGCCCGCTCAATCAACGCTAGCAAAAGCCCTGAACAGTCCGCCCGCATGACGTAATCGCTGGAAAACACATCACCGGGAAAACTAATCGACTGCACACCCAGACTGTAATGGTTATTCGCAGGCTTGATATTCTCAGCCAGTTCGCGGGCTATCAATAAATGCCTGGGCAATTCCGGGACAGCGTCGGCGGCATAGGATGGGGAGCAAAAAACTGAGGCCAGAAGCACCCATGCGAGGGCTACTTTTCTACATCGATTTACTATGCGCATCGCGGTGATTTCGCTTACGGGTGTTGATTGGCCGAGTAAATTAATTCGGGTTATGGTCAAGGCATCATGAGCAATGCGTTTAGCTCGGGTAGATAAGCTTAAGCTATGTTTCACGCAGAGCGTCAGGTATAAAACTTTCTCTTACATGACTAAAAATATCCACGTGAGTACATCTAGTCCCCTATTAATATGAGCGATATCCGGCGCGAATTTTTAATTTGAGCGAACAACAACATAGGATGTCGCCTGATTTTTTTGCTTGATTTTATTATTTGATATTTGACTTGGACGCTTTTGAAAACACTAAAAATGCAAATAAAACCTCGATCAATCCACCAAGTCCAGCGGCAATGACAGGCGTTACCGCTGCGAAGAGGACGAGATTTGCAGCGACAATCAGACTCACGCCCATCACCCAGAAAATTGATCTGCCGTAGATGCTTGCAAAGATCAGGTAGCGGCTTCCTATCGTTGCCATCATTGCGGGGAAAAATAACGCTGGCTTTAGAAGGAAAAGGCCGTAGGCCATCGCGCAGCAAAGGATTAGCCAAATTGTCGATGCCATCCCAAGTTGGTTCAAGGCGTTGTCTTTGCTTGTCTTCGCGGGGCGTCCTATCGCCTTTGTTACAACGAGGCTAATTGGATAAATAAATACACCGCCTATGAGCAGAGTCCATACAGCCTTGTCTATACCGAACTGATAGCATACCAAGGTGGCAGCAATCCAAACGAGACCAGATACCAGAACGCCCGGGGCGCCATCATAGTGGGCGTGTCGCATCTCTTGTTGCTGCTCTTGGGTTATGGACAGTTTCATTGATTATTCCCGCAGTTTAAGGTTTGAGGTAACAGGCACGCGTGGCGAAGCCGGCGCGCTGTTGAAACTTGAGGTGATTTAATTTGCCAATTTTATATGCTAACTTGGCAGTTAAGAAAATACCATTTGTTTCCATACTCTTACAATCTTCAAAACCTTAAAGGGCTCTACACACCTGAGAATACCGACCTTATTAAATATACTCCCCTGTTGATCAGTACAAATATGCCTTATTGTCCATATAATATATGGACACTTTAAATATACACGCCTGGAGTATATTTTAAATCCAGTGTGTAAAACGTACCATCCGTTCGCCTAGACCAAGCTCTTCTCATATTCCGCAGGCGTCATGCCCACCAAGGCCCGAAAATCACGTCCGAAATGGGCTTGATCAAAATAGCCAAGTTCTAGCGCTAACGCAATCCAGTTAAGTGTTTTTCCTTCCTGAATCTGGGCAATGGCTTCGTGTAAGCGGTAGCGCTGAATAACCCACTTCGGACCGACACCGACATATTTTTGAAACAAGCGCTGCAAGCTGCGCTTGTCCAGATCGTTTATTCGAAGCAGATCGTCGACCGTTGTGATGCTGCGGTTTTGTTCTATGCTCGCAACTAGCTGACTGACGCGGAGGACTTGCGGATCGGATGGCGGTAAATGGGCTAGTAAGAAGTTTTCTGCTATTGCGCATTTGGCGAGAAAATTATCGGCGGCAGATATTTGTCCGGCAAAATCCGCACTGGACTGACCAAAACAAGTAGTAAGGTCAATTGATCGGTTATGTAAGCTTGCTAAGGCTTGTCGATAAAAAGGGTAAAAGCCTCCGGCCTTAAATTTGATACCAAAGACCTGATCCTGTTCGGCCAGTTGCCTGATGAAGCGGTGGCTGTGCACACCGTAAATGCGCGCTTGTCCCTGCTCTATCACCAGATGCACATTCGGATGGGGCAAAGTGGCTTGCTCTTGTGCGGGTAAGCCACGCAAATCCCAACTGACATACCAGTAGTGCTCAATAACATCAGCTAATGCGGCAGAAGGCACTTGCCGGTGATGCTGAAATTCTCCCTAATTGAGCGTCGGGCGCAAAACACCACGTGGTTTGGGCGGCTCTTGGTTTTGTATCTGCGTTTGCGCCAAAGGATCGGTGTTGCTCATAACGCCCTCTTTCTAATAACACGTTGTCGCGTTTTTCCTATCATGTCGGTCTGGCGTCCTATTTAATCTGGATTGGTCAATGGAGACATTTTTATTACCAAGGAGATTACGATGAAAACAAACTTATTACATCACGTCGGTATCAGCATTTACTTATTAACTTGCCTGAGCGCCTGCGTTACCACCCCAGCAGCAACAGAGTCCGCATCTATCATTTTAAAGGCGCCAAATATGCACCACGCTAGAGGAGGCTTTGACATCAAACTGAATCCGCAAGTACCAGCAACAGCAATCGAAGCCGCAAAACTTGCTCGCCAAACGATCATCAAGCAATTTAATGGTGACCTAAATGCGTCTAGCTTAGGTGAAATGCTGGCTGCAGTTACAGAAACCAAGGGTTCGGCGGGTTATGTCGCGATTGAACGCGTGACAGGTAGTCTGCAAGGCAAGAAAGGTAGTTTTGTCCTGATGCATACAGGAACGATGAATCGCGGCCAAGCGGATTTAGCGGTCCAAATCGTGCCAGATTCCGGCACCGATGAATTGGCAGGAATCACTGGGCAGATGAAGATACAAATCAATACCGGCAGCATTTTTATACCTTCGATTACACGTTACCGTAGACGTCACAAACCTGCAGGGGTCAGCGTGGTCACGGCAGAGCATCGTATTTGCTTAGGCTTAAAATCAGTCAAATATCGACAGGATCAATCTCCACCGACCACTTCACCCGTGACTTCAGGGCGCGCAAGTCGCTGATCCAGTTTTTTAGGAAGTATTGCAAAGCGGGGCGTGAAGTGGATTCGACTAATAGTTGCGCGCGGTCGACGTTGGCGACGCGGGTCATGGTCATGGGGATAGGGTCGTTGACGGTGATGCCAGGGTCGGTGGCGAGGGCGGAGGCCTGATGCAAGAAGTCGAGGGCGATTTGTAGCTCTTTGGCTTCGGCACGTAACAAAGCTTGGTAGATAAACGGTGGCATGCCTGCCTGTTCACGTTCTTGCAGTAAGTCGTTGGCGAAGCTGTCGTAATCATGCGCCATCAGTGCGTGGTATAGCGGGTGGTCAGGGTAGCGAGTCTGGATCAGGACTTCGCTGAGATTGCCGCCTTCTTTGCGGGCGGCACGGCCAGCGCGGCCGGCGACTTGCATGAGCTGGGCGAACAGGCGCTCACTCGCACGGTAGTCTTGCGAGAACAGGGCAGAATCGGGATTAAGCGCAGCAACCAGACTGAGGTTTTTAAAGTCGTGGCCCTTAGCAACCATTTGGGTACCGATCAGGATATCGACCTCTCCACGATGCACGGTGTCGAAGGCGGCTTCGGCACTGCCTTTGCGCCGGGTGGAATCGGCGTCAATACGAAATACCCTTGCTTCAGGGAAAATGTGGGCAAGGCTTTCTTCGATTCTTTGGGTGCCGCGACCCAGAGGTTGCAAGTCAATATTGCCACAGGTCGGGCATGATCTTGGGATGCGTTGCTCTAAACCGCAATGGTGGCAACGTAGTTTGTGATCGAGTTTATGCATGACCAGATGCGCGGTGCAGCGGGTGCAGTTGCTGATCCAGCCGCAGGCGTCGCAGGCGATGACGGGGGAATAACCACGCCGGTTTAGAAATAGTAGTGACTGCTCACCTTTCTCTAAACGTAAGCGGATGGCGGTGACTAATCTTTGTGTCAAACCTTCACTCGGTTTTTCATGCTCGGTGTTGATGACTTTGACAACGGGCAAAACAGCGTCTTTGACTGCTCTTTCACGCAAACTTAGCTTGCGATACCGTTGAGTATTGGCGTGGTGCCAGCTTTCTAAAGACGGTGTGGCGGAGCCGAGCACGACCGGGATGTCGAGCTGACGCGCGCGCCAAACGGCGAGGTCGCGAGCCGAATAGCGCAAGCCTTCTTGTTGCTTGTAAGAAGGATCGTGCTCTTCGTCAATGACAATCATTTTTAAGTTGGGCAAGGACGCGAGTATCGCTAAACGCGTACCAAGAATAATACGGGCTTGCCCTAAATGAGCAGACAGCCAGTGGCGCACGCGTTCGCCTTCGGCCATGCCGCTGTGTAAAGTGGCGATCTGGATACCCGAAAAACGCTGACGCAGATGATTCTCTAATTGCGGTGTGAGGTTGATTTCTGGTACCAGAATCAAGACTTGCGCGTCAGTGCTTTGCGCCAAAACCTTGGCGGTGGCTTGCAAATAGACTTCTGTCTTACCGCTACCCGTTACACCGTAGAGCAAGTGCGGGGAAAACTTTTGGGCGCTCGCAATGGCGTCGACCGCTAGTTGCTGTTCGGCATTTAAGGTGGGTTCTGGATTGGGGTTGGTGTCTTGTGGCGCTGCATCTTTGGCGACTTTCTTGAGATTGCGTTCCAGCGATGTCACTTTACTGGTGCGCAAGTTTTTTGGTAGTGCAGGCAAAGCGACTTCGCCCAGTGGTCGTTGGTAGTAGTCAGCGGCAAAACGACATAAGTCCAGCCAGGCTTGTGGCAAAGGCGCGAGTTGGGTACGCACTTCAAGTACATCTTTGAGTTTGTTGGCGGACACCTCGGTGGTGTCGCTGATACCGACAATCAGCCCCATCACCTCTTGCCGTCCAAACGGAATTAAGGCTAATTGCCCGATTTGGGGCACGGATGAAATTTGTGGTTCGGTCTGAGATGTAGCTCCGCCCGCCTCAATTTCGCGCAGATTCCAGCGGTAGTCGAAGCTTGTATCAAGTGGCGTGTCAAGCACGATTTGGAGGATGCAGTGTTCCACGAACTTAATGTAACCTGTGAGGAAGTGCGCTAACTAACGGTTTCATAAGGTCTTTTTTACATATCCACAGTTTCTGTGGATAACTTTGTGGACAAAGGTGTATTGACATGGCGTTGCGCTAGGTTTTATGCGGGTTTCAACAAACTGCCCATTCTGAAAGCAAAAAATAAGTCTTTTAAAATCAATGGCTTGCAAATATGCAGAAAGTCTAGAAAATAAATTTTCGACTTATTTTTACGCTCCTCATATTTGTGCATAACTAACAAAAAGTGTGCATCTTTATGCGCTTTTTGTTGCGGCTGTTTCATTAGTTCTCCCAGCCATATCAAGCTAACAAGCGCATGAATATTGACTGTTGCACAGCAACATGACGTCTTTACAAGGCGTACCAAGGTTTATTGTTTTGATACCTTATTTGCCAAGACCTTAAGCCTTGTTTTGGCGCTGCTGACGACTTACCTCATGCACTGTTTCGACCAAAACACTAACTGCATCAGGCGGGGTAAATTGAGAAATACCGTGGCCTAAATTGAACACATGTCCATGACCGGCGCCCGGCATGCCATAGGATTGTAAGGTTGCAGTGACTTGTTGGCGAATCTGATCATGGTCGGCAAACAGGACTGCCGGATCAAGATTGCCTTGCAAGGCGACTTTATGCCCAACTTTGGCGCGTGCCTGACCAAGATTGACGGTCCAGTCCAGACCCATTGCATCGGCACCGATATCGGCAATTTGCTCTAACCATAGGCCACCGCCTTTGGTGAAGACGATGACGGGAATACGCTGGCCATCTTTTTCGCGTTGCAATTGGTTGACTACGTCTTGCATATAGCGAAGGGAGAATCGTTGGTAAGCACCGTCAGCCAATGCCCCGCCCCAGCTATCAAAAATCATGACTGCCTGCGCACCGGCGTCGATTTGCGCGTTGAGGTAAGTCGCAACAGCCGTGGCATTGGTACGCAGAATATGGTCCATCAAATCCGGGCGCTTATACATCATGGTTTTAACGGTATGAAACTCACGCGACCCTTGCCCTTCGACCATATAACAAGCCAATGTCCACGGGCTACCCGAGAAACCAATCAAAGGCACGCGACCGTTTAAGGTGTGACGGATTTGCGTGACGGCGTCAAAGACATATTGCAGACTGCCAGCCTCTGGTACTTTTAAAGCCAGCACGTCTTTTTCGTCTTTGAGCGGACGTTCAAATTTAGGGCCTTCGCCTTCTTCAAAATACAATCCCAGACCCATGGCGTCGGGCACGGTCAAAATGTCGGAGAACAAAATCGCCGCATCTAATTCAAACCTGTCCAATGGCTGAATCGTCACTTCCGTCGCAAAGTCGGGATTTTTTGCCAGGCTCATAAACGACCCGGCACCTTTGCGGGTGGCGCGGTATTCCGGCAAATAACGACCTGCCTGGCGCATTAACCATAGCGGTGTGTAATCCGTCTCCTGACGCATCAGGGCTTTTAAGAATGTGTCATTTTTGAGCGGGGCAAAACTGTTCGACATAAATTGCTTTCGATAAAACGAGTACAGAAGTGGCGTTCGCTGCTGTTCTCCGGGATGTCAAACGCAGCGCTAATCCGACATTATCGCCGATGCGCCTGATCAAGGCATCTGATCTGCTGCAATCTGGTGAAATTCTGAGAGAAAGTTGATAGAAATTACTGTTTAGAAACTGTGGATAACTTTGTGGATAGTTTCTATTTTATGGCGATGACAATACCAGTAATAAAGTAAGCATTGAATATTGTCTTGTAAGGTGATGATTTTAAAAGATTTATTGTCTTTGCACTTCTTTACACATGGTTTTTTATTAAGATACTAGCTTATTTAAAATGTGCATAAGTACCGCAAAATATACTAATTTATCGCCACTTTAGATAGATTTGCTCTTATTGGAGTTGCCGACCATAACGCGCCGCGACTAACTGTTCTGCCCACGCCTTCGTGCCTTTGGCTGAAGGATGATAACCATCTTCTGCCATCAACGACGCATCGCTGATATCCAGCGCCATAGGGATGTGACTGACGTTGCCACGTCCATCACCTAATTGGGAAACTAACTTTTTGGCGACCAGATCGAGTGCTTTTGCTTTGCTGCCCAGAACGAATCTTAAGGGTTGCGGCAAAGCGGGAAATGCGTGCACCGGCGGCACGCCCGACAGCAGAATTTGTTTGGGTGCGAGTTGCTGCTGTATCGCGGCTAATAACTGACACAACTCAGCTCGATAGCGCTGATCAGATCTGAACGCCGTCGTGTCGTTGACCCCAAATGCGACAAACACCAGATCAATCTGCGTTGATTTGTCTGCCAAATTAAATAGTTGCGGCAGCAAATGCTGAATCGCACTCGCTATATCTGCGCCGTTTTTACCAATCGCCTGCCAACTCACATCGGTTTTCAAACGTGAGGCCAACGCCTTTGCCAATTGCGCTGTGATAGCCAGGTTCTGGTTGGCTACACCAACACCGGCAACGGGCGATTCTCCTATGCTGAGCAGCCGGAAGCCAACATCTCCGTCAACATTCCGATCAGCATGATTGTCGCCATAACCAAGCTCCGGCTGGTAGTGACTAATGCCAAAACGCGCTCCACCGGCTTCTGGCAAGCGTGGCGTAGTTTCACGAGTGCGCTTACCTTGCCATGACAACAATGGGTATAGTGGCAGCGCAAGTAATTCAGCCAGATATGGAAACATGCAGGTTTAAACTACTTTGAGTTTGCTGTACTCAGGATTGCCGGGCGGGTAAGCGAGTTTTAAACTGGCTAGTTTCTCTTGCACGATATGGGCAATCGCCAGGTTGCGCTGGGTTTTAGAGTCGGCAGGAATGATGTACCAAGGCGCATGCTCTGCATCGGTGGCTTCGATGGTTTTTTCGTATTGGCGCTGGTAAGCATCCCAGAATTTGCGTTCGGCCAGATCTTGGGGGTCGAATTTCCAATGTTTGTCTGGGTCGGCGATGCGGTCTTCAAGCCGTTGCTTTTGTTCTTTGGCTGAAATGTGTAAAAAGAATTTAAGAATTACGGTGCCGGTTTCTGTCAGCATACGTTCAAAATCCCTGATGTGTGCGTAACGCCTCTCGCACTCTTTGTCATCGATCATGTCATGTACGCGAGTGATCAGTACGTCCTCATAATGGCTGCGGTTAAAAATTACAATCTCGCCACTGGCTGGCACATGCTGATGCACTCGCCAGAGGTAATCATGACCTAGCTCAACACTGGTCGGCGCTTTAAAACCGATGGATCGGGCGCCGAGTGGATCAATCTGTCCGAACACACCGCGCACGGTACCGTCTTTGCCTGAGGTGTCCATGCCTTGAAGGATGATCAAAAATTTATACTTTTTCTGCGCGTATAAAACTGTCTGGAAAGCAGATATCTCTTCCGCCAAGCTCAAGGTGAGCAAACGATCCGCGGCTTTAGCATTGGTTTTGTCTTCTTCGCTAGACGCAATCATTTTTTGCGATGCATCCTCATCTTTTAAGACGAATTTGGGCTTTTTACGGAATAGTGCGCTGATGCTCATGGAGATTCCTGACGGTAATTTTGTTGTTCTATTTTAAACAGATTTTGTCCTTTGCTGGACGAGATTAGCAAAGCATGGCGTGGTCTATTTTGATGCAACGATCCATCACCACACTAATGCCGGCAGAGCGCGCGGCCATCGCCGCGGATGGATGACTAACCCCCAACTGCATCCAGATACAGCGAGCATGAACCGAAATAGCGTCATCAACCAGCGTAGGCATAGCGTCGGATTGACGAAAACAATCGACGATATCGATCCCGTTCGCGGCATGGGCAGCCGCGTCCGCCAAACTGGCGTAACAGATTTCACCAAGGATTAGTTTTCCAGCCTCCTTAGGATTGACGGGGATGATGGTGTAGCCTTGCGCCTGCAAATAGGCCGCAACCTCGTGACTGGGACGAGCGGGATTGGGCGATAAACCGACTACGGCAATCGTTTTTGCGTGCAATAAAATCTGGCGTAACTCTTTATTGGTAGTCATATCAACCCTTTTTTGTCGTCTGCTTTTGTCAGTACGCGTATGAAATTAGTTTAGCCAAGAGTAAGGTAAAACCAAAGATTAGCGCTAGCAAGATATAAATGGGTTTTGCTTTTTTTCTCAAAGAGATATAAGTTGGGATTAAACCCAGATTTTCCATTGGAACAGCGACAAGTGTGCCTTTGGCGGACTGACTGGCTAGACGCGACGACGACGCAAGCTGCATCTTGCTAGGA
>NZ_JBEONQ010000081.1:0-11390 GCF_040544445.1 Undibacterium sp. GrIS 1.8
TCACATGTGCCGCTTCAAACAAGAAAACCAATCGCAACAGTGGCCACACCCATGCTCGACTTTACTGGTTTGGGTATTTTGCAAGAAGCTCTAATATTTATTTATTCATACATCGAGAATTTTTGTTCTCAATCACCCAATTTATTGCTTTAATTAATCATTATTCCAAGAGGGACATTCAGCAATGGACAATATTTTCCAAAAGAAACTACCTTACTTTCAATTGAAAAAAATATCATTAGTTATTGCCATGTTGCCTTGTATAGCTGCGCCTTCTTGGAGCGCAGAAACGGATGAGACAGTTCCGTCCGTTGTAGTGGAGGGTTCACGAAATAGCCAGATCGGGATTGCTAGCGCTGCAAGTGTAGGGGTGGTAACGCAGCAGCAATTAGAGGCTCGTACCGTATATCGCCCGGGTGAACTGCTAGAAGCAACGCCTGGACTCATCGTCAGCCAACATAGCGGCGAAGGAAAAGCTAATCAGTTCTATCTGCGCGGCATTAATCTCGATCACGGCACGGATCTGCGCACTACAGTTGACGGTATGTTGGTCAACCAGCGCACCCATGCTCATGGACAAGGATGGACTGATGTCAATTTTTTAATACCCGAATTAGCGACTAGACTCGATTACAGCAAAGGCCCTTATGATGCGCAACAGGGAGATTTTGCGTCAGCCGGATCGGTCAGCGTGGCTTATGCAAATCGACTCCCGCAAGGAATTTTTAGTGTAGGTGTGGGACAAAATGGATTTGCTCGTACCTTGTTAGCTGACTCACCAAAATTCGGTAACGGCAATCTACTTTATGCTTTGGAGTTATTTCATAATGATGGCCCATTTGTACACGGCGATGACTATCGTAAAGTAAACGGTGTACTGCGTTACAGCGAGGGTACTGAGGCAAACGGATTTAATATCAGTTTGATGGCTTACCGAGCCCATTGGAATTCTACTGATCAGATTCCACAGCGTGCGATTGATTCTGGCCTACTTGCCAATCGTTTTGATGTAATTGATCCTAGCGATGGTGGCAGCGCTCACCGTTACAGCTTATCTACTGGATGGCAAAAAACCACAGAGACAACAGCAACAAAATTCAATGCCTACGTAATTAATAACCAACTTGATCTGTACTCTAATTTCACCTATTTTTTAGACGACCCTATTAATGGTGATCAATTTAACCAGCCAGACCGACGGGTCACAACGGCTCTCAATGCGAGCCATACGTGGAAACTACCGTTGATGGGACGTCAATCTGAGAATACGGTTGGGCTACAATTTCAGAACGACAATATCCATAACGGCTTGTATTCGGCTAAAGACCGGCAGCGTCTATCTACAACACGAGAGGATCATACCGTTGAAACTAGCTTGGGCTTGTATGCAGAAAATGCGACCCAATGGACTGATAAATTTAGAAGTATTGCGGGCATCAGAGAGGATTTCTATCGGGATGATGTCACCAGTAATCTTATTGCTAATTCTAATACCGTGTCAGAACATTTACCCAGCCCGAAACTAAGTCTTATTTTTGGCCCTTGGGACAAAACCGAATATTACTTTAATATGGGTCGCGGTTTTCATAGCAACGATGCTCGGGGCGCCACTATTTCAGTCAATCCGCGTGATGCCAGCATGAGTGCCACGCGCGAGTCCGCCTTGGTTTTGTCTCGCGGTTTAGAACTCGGCGTCAGAACTGAGTTGATCCAAGGTCTGCAAACCAGCCTTTCGGTGTACCGCCTCGATCTTGATTCAGAATTGCTGTTCCAAGGGGATGCGGGTACGACCCAAGATACAGGACGCCCAAGCCGGCGACTAGGTTTTGAATTTTCTAACTACTATAAACCGCTTAAGTGGCTGACAATCGACGCGGATATCGCTTTTGCAAAAGCTCGCTATCGGAATTTTGATGTTGTGGGTGCTTATATTCCAGGCTCAGTTGAGGGTGTTGCCTCATTGGCACTTGCGGTTGACAACCTAGGTCCCTATTTTGGAGGCTTGCAGTTACGCTACTTTGGACCAAGACCATTAATTGAGGATAATTCAGTTCGATCTGATCGGACAGTAACTCTTAACGGACGCATCGGCTACAAGATTAGTCCTAAGCTGCGGGTAGATCTTGAAGGCTATAATTTAACCAACCGCCAAGACTCAGCCATCGACTACGCTTATGTATCAAGATTACCGGGTGAACCTGCAGCGGGGGTATTTGATAAACACTTTCATCCGATCGAATCGCGCTCGTTGAGAGTGAATTTAATTGCCAATTTTTGAGCAGCATATTTCAGATTTGAAATTAGACCAGTCGATATGAGCTTTGCGAGAACAATGGTCTTTGTCATCATGACGATTGACTGCGGTATGGTGAACACACTTGAGTCATGATAAAAAAATTTCTTTATTTTGTTGAGGTAAAAGATGCGACGCTTAACCATTTCAGTCGATGACGATCTGGCAGATGCTTTTGATCGGTTGGTAGAAAGCAGAGGCTATTTAAACCGCTCTGAGGCTTTTCGTGATCTCGTGCGTAAAGAATTGGGTGAGGCCGATGTCGCCACCGGAAAAGCCAAATGGTGCGTAGCAACCGTCAGCTATGTCTATGACCATCACGAGCGCCAATTAGCCAATCGTCTGACCCACATGCAGCATGAGCACCACGATATTGCTATCGCCTCGCAACACATCCATCTGGACCATGACAATTGTTTAGAAACCGTCGTGCTGAAAGGAAAAATGGCCGAGGTACGCGCCTGCGCTGATGCCATCATTTCACAAACCGGGGTTCGGCATGGCAATGTACATGTGGTACCGGTAGACATCAAAAAAGAGAAATATTCACTGGTAGGACATACTCATGTTCATCCGCATCGATGACTTGAAAATACGCACTTTTCGGGATCAGCAACGAGAAGTAGTTTTGTACTGCTCGGTTCGTCGCCTGCGTTTATTGAAATTATCTGATAACGAGTAAATCGATTGCCACTTTTTTCCAGCCTGCCTAGGAAATGCAGCAAGATCCAAATGAAACGTTAATTAATCACCAAAAAATTATCTTTTCTCAGACGCTTTCTTCTTAATATCATTTCGCTCAGAGATCGACTGAATAACGATATCCAGCCGCTCATGCAAGTCAGCGCCGATAGCATGGCAATACCAACCAAATTCTAAAAGCTAAGCCGCGAAGCAATGTAGAGGCGCTGGCCGCTTACGGTCGCTAGTTCGCTTGCGATCGTAAAGTTCTTACGCAAAATAGCCACTGGAGGGAAAGTTTGAACTTCCCCTCCAGTGGCTATTTTGCATTTAGACATTGCGTAATATTCATGTCGATCTTAAGAACCTGCGATGTCTATTGATGCAATTCAATCGTAGATTTGAGATGAAAATTAGTGGCAATTTTGGTTGAAAAAACATGGCATCTTTGAATTGAAAATCAATGGCTGTTTTGATGCAAATACTCAATTAACGTCAAAATTCGTTTACGCGCCTTAAATTAACCTCATTTGGCTCATGCTCTATATCGGGGTACTGCGCTCTCCTACAGTCCTTCTTATTGATTTCTTTCTCAGTTCATCTGCTGATATCTGCTTTTTCAATGAGATATTCACTCTTCATGTGAGCACCCAATTCTCCCACAGTTGTTCAATTTTCTGCAATTTGACAAGACGCTTTTGTATGGGACTCTGAGCTTATTGAGCGATCGGTTTCAACGGGCGATCTTTGAAATCAATGACCTCAATGTGATGTGCAGTCTCGGTCATTCCCATCGACCTGCGATCACTCTGCACTACCAGATCGCGTTTTTATTCTTCTGAAAGTGGATTATGAAATTTTTCTTAAAAATAGTATTGGTTCTTGGTGTTTTTTTCAATTGCCTCACCGGATGTCAGGCACCCGAGTCTGAATCGGGGACTGCCTTTGTCGGGCATTGGCAAGATCGAGAGAAGTCGGGTAACAAGCTCGAGATTGTTAAAAATGATGCGCATTTTATCGTGAGACAAACCACCATCTACTGTTTCGATCATTGCACCCGTAATTATCCGGCGGTGATGAAAGACGGCACCTTAGAAATACGGAATGGATTGTCGTTATTTTTGACGATCGATAAACAGACCGGGTTTTTGATCTTCGACGGACGTGACTATCAGCGCGTTCGATAAACGCACTTAGTCCCCTTCCCTATTCAATTATTGTCGTTCGCTTCTTCAAAAAGGAAATACAAAATGAACCATCTCTATGGAATAGTGCTGTACGCCGTTGTGATCTGCGTTATTGGGTATGTGTGGTACCAAGGGTCGGTTGCGGGACCTCATCGGGACTGGCTATCTCGAGCGACCTTGGAAGAGTATTGGAAGGAACATCCAGAATGTAAGACACGCTCTGTGACACAGTGCTATCACTGCCATTCGCGCGCTATCCGGCAATACGGCTGGAGTAATCACTCAGATTATCGCCGGTACTTTCAGTGCAACCAATGTAACCGCACGCTCTACCGCAGCTAGGTGAGGAATTCCTGATTCAATTCAACGAGCTTTATTTAAGGAGAAGACATATGCTGATCTTAGTGACACGTTTTGTGCTGTTTGGCTGTAAATTATTTTGTGCGATTTTTATCGGGGCTTGGCAGGCATCAGTAGCCGCTCATGCGCAAGTGCAAGAGCCTGGATGGCGAGGACTTTGGCGGTTTACTCTTCATGCCTATTTTTCACCTTTAGGGGGTGCGATTGAAGGGGTAAAGCAGCAATGGCGGCGAGGACTCTGAGATCTTGTTGTCCATTAGTGGAAGTTAACTCATGGAGGTACACAATGCGTATCGTGACAGGTTGGGTCGAGTTTGAAGAGCAGGAACAAGCGTGCTGGGAAACTTTGCTAGAGCGCAAACTCGGTGCAATAACCCCAACTTTATTACGTGAATTAGGGGAAAGCCGTGTCAGGGAACTCGTCGATGAGGGTTATCTCATGTGGGCCAAAATGGCTGCGCAACAGGTGAGTGATATTCTGAACTCTCTTCTGCAATAGCTCTTTTGAGTCGTATTTGACGTCCTCGTTCCCGGCGGGAATGTGGACGTTAATTATTTTTCTGTTTGCCTTTGATAGGCAAATCCAAAAGCGACGCGGCTCAATACAATTACTTTTGGTATTGGCGTAAAAGTTTTCATCGTAAGGAACTTTTCCAACGCGTTGGAAAAGTGGTGATGAAATCTATTTCGCTTATAGTGGCACCATTGCTTAAAAATGTAGCAATGAATAATCGCTTTAAATTTATTAGGTGTAGACCGCACTTTTTCAACGTCAGGTCGACTTATCCACAGCGTTTCCCACTGATTTTGTGGAGAACTTTTCCCTGTAGTGATGTGCTAACTTTCTTGCCACCATCACCATGAGGAATAGACCGACCGTGAGCAGCGGTAATTTGACTTGCATCCACATTGCATTACTATTGATGATGAAGACAACAAACGTGAATGCGAGGAGCAATGTCCATAATTGCGTGGTAATCCACAATACGTGTTTAAGCCTGTTCATGGTTTTGCTCCAGATCTTTGAGTCGTTTGTAGAGATAGCTGCGAGCGCAGCCTAGTTGCTCAGCTGCTTTCATCTTATTGCCCTCAGAAGTTTGCAAAGCAGCGAGAATCTGCTCATTTGTCAGGTCTTTTGAGGTTTTGGTTTTCATCGCCGCGTGACTGCCAATGTATGCATTGGCTTTGCTGGCTATGGAGTGTCCGGCATGTTCGGTAATAATTTGGCGGGCGGCTGCAAGGATATCTTGGGCTGGTTTTTCGCCACCACGCACTGCACTGTCCAACCCCGTTAAATTTTTGTACAGATTGTTGAGATATTGTGCGCGCAAGCCGTGTGCTGTTATACCCAAGCCCTCTTTGGTAATGCCATGTTTTCCTAGTACATAGTAATAATGACTTTTCCATCTTTTGAGCGAGTACTCCGCTGGAATTGTCGTTTTAGATTTATTGTTAATATAGTTTTTGGCTATCTCGATAATGGCCAGTTGGGATTCGTCATCGATTTTAAACTTACGTGGTCGTCCCCCCTTGGTTCCATCTTCGACCTGGAGGTAGGTCTCACCGAATAGACGCATGACGGTGTCATAGGGTCGCATGAGCATACTTTCTTCTGCGCGCACGCCAAAGGTAATTTGCAACATGAGTTGAATACCGATGTGTTTATTCTCCATGGCGATCCGGCCAATTAATGCATTAACGTCGATGCCGTGCGACTCCCATGACTTGTCTTCTATGACAATCCCGGTCCTTTTCGGTAATTCGGCTAATGATGGATAGCTATCTGGATCTTTGACGATGTTGGCTTTTTTTAACCAACTCGCCAAGGTCGCCAAGTAAGTAAGCTTATTTTCAATCGTGCCGCGTTTTTGTTTTTTTGCGACCCAGTGGTCTACTAAAAATTGAATATGTTTTTCTTTGAGATTATCCAAACTTTTAATTTCAAACTTACCAATGGTGTACATCTCTTCTATCGCGGCGGTAATGCTAAGGCAACGCAGACGCTGTGTTTTGATACCCAGAGCCGCTTTGCTAATACGTGTCTTGCTATGTGCTATGTGAATATTTTTCGAGAATAGTTTGCTCAGTTCATTTTTAATCGCCTGCGGCAATTTGGACCTCTCGACATCATGCGTATGCTCATAAGTAACGGCCATCATTTTCCCCTGTATGGAGTGGATAAGTAAATCTTTGCAAATTAACGCCTTACGGGGCGGCCTCCGGCAGGTCCAGGACTCTTTAGCGATAAACTTGGCTCTCTAATACTGGCTGGCACCCGTACTAGAAACGACTCACGTCGTCATTCAACCTGCTTTGCAATTCATCAAACCAATTTCATTTACCCAAAACTTCTTTACTGCCACGTCACTTTTTCTCGGAAGCTCCAGAGGAGACATTCATCTATAAGCGCTGCGCGTAACTCTATTTATGGGGTGAAAACAGCTTGGTTGCACCAATTCTGCAAATCCAATGATCCTTCTGCTTTTTGGGGAAAGGTAGCAACACCTTGTTATTGAATGGCACAAACAGTCTTAAGGCTCACCGCCCTTACTGAATGTGGGATACCTCATAAACCTTCATAAAAACGCACTCGATTGTGGTCTTTTTCCGGTTTATGTCACCCTGAGACGGGTAATTAGGCATCCTAAGTTTTTATGGTCTTTGTAGTCGGGATTGTGACTTTAGAGTCGGCTTCATACCCTGCAAGACTCTAAAACAACCGTCTAAGCCAATGTTTATCACTGTTCTGTCGTCCTCAGTCTTTAGTCTTCTAAGTTGCTGTTTTTATTAAAAAAATTCACGTCGTAAAATTGAGGTGAATACAGTCAACTGAGAAACTAAAACCGGAACAACTTTTTGCGGGCGTTGCGCCCTATGTCGATGCTAGTTTCCTAGCGTTGATTCAAATTCTGTGCTGCTGCTGATGATGATAGATAGCACTGTGGGAAGTTAATTAACTATATGCATAGCCATTTCTCACGTCTTTTACGACTTCTACTTTTCTGAAATCAAAGTCATCACACTAGAAACTCGGACGTAATATTTTTTGCATTGATGTTTGACAATCAAACATCCGCTTTGAATTGAGAACCACGACTTAATCACGGCTTAACCACTTGTTTGAAGAAGCAACCTCCCCCTTGAACTCAGAATCACGGCTTATTCACGGCATATTCACGGCTTAATCACTGGTTTGAAGAAGCAAGTTCCACTTGAACTCATAACCACGGCTTAATCACGGCGTAACCACGGCTTATTCACGGCTTAATCACTGGTTTGAAGAAGCAATTTCCCCTTGGACTCAGAACCACGACTTAATCACGACTTAACCGCTGGTTCTTCTAAATCAAGTCAAATTTAGGTAGTGAAACACGGAATAACAGGACGGTAGTCCGTGATTCAATACACATACAAACATTTCAAGCCAATAACCCGGAGCAAATTAAGGGTTCCAATGGCTTTGCGTAAACGAATCAATTAATTCGTTTTTTAAATAATGATTACTATCAAAGGAAACCTCAATGAATTTTCAAGCTGCAGCAATCGACGTTGGCTTTGGACAAACGAAGTGGGCAGTGCGCTTAGATGAAGAAATCATTACCGGTTCCTTCCCTTCGCTGGCTCCAATATCCAACAACAATACAGTAACAACTAACCTTGCCAACTTTGTACAGCGCAATACGATTAAAGTAACCGTGGACGGTGATACATTTGAAATTGGCCCCGATGTCCGCCTAGCAATGGGAAGTTCGAATAGCGGCCGAGCATTATCAGAAGACTTTCCCAAAACGAAAAATTATAAAGCTCTCTTACTTGGCGCTTTGTTTTACGCAGGTATTGATCGCGTGGACATATTGACGCTGGGACTTCCGGTTCACACCATGGGACTGTATGCCAATCATCTCAAAGACATCTTGGGCAAGGAAGTCGAAGTCAATGACCGGCGTATATCAATTGGAAGAGTTGTTGTCATTCCTCAACCTGTCGGATCGCTGGCCATGTTTGGATCGATCAACGGAAGTGCCATCAATGATGGTCACACAAGGCTAGTCATTGATCCGGGCTATGTCACGACAGATTGGGTAGTTTCCTCCGGTCACAATATGATAGACGCACGGAGTGGCGGACGGGTGGGCGGTGTGTCACATGTCTTAAAGCAAATAGCAGAATTGATTAGTGACAAATATCAGGGTGGAAAACTGGATCGAATTGAGCGGATTGACGAAGCATTTGTCACAAGAAAATCATTCAACTATTTTAAGCATGTGATAAGCCAGACGGAACTGGCCGAGTACCTATCCCGATCAACACAAATTATTGAAGAAACGGTTAAAGAAATAAAAACCCGGGTCGGCGACGTGGAGGATCTACAAAGTATTTTGATTACCGGTGGCGGAGCTAAGTTTTACGAACCCATCGTCCGATCAACGTTTCCCATGAATGATATTCAGGTATTAGACAATCCCGCGTTTACCAATGCTATCGGCTTTTTACTGGTGGGAGAGAGTATGAAACGAAGAGCGGAAAAAAATGGCTAATTTGAGATTACAAATGACGGTACTTGAGGAGGAGCATCCATTGCTATTTGCTTATCTTCATTCTACCGAAAACAAACACTTGAGAACAAGAATGCTAAAAACCGCTGCGGAGCAGTTTTTAACATCATTGAATTCTGAAGAAACTGTTACCGGCAGTTTGGACAAGACCAAAGTGCACAGCCATTTGGAGACTAAAAGTATTCCAAATCATATGGGTAAATCACAATTAGTCCAACAAAAAGATACGAATAAAACGACAGATGTCTCCCCTCCCCGTCTTAAAATTGGTATCAACGCATCTGACAATTTAGATACCACTAGCATGGAAAAATGGGGTTAATGCCCGATGATGAAAAATGAACTTCAAAGCATCTGTATTTTAATTGGCGGTGTAGTTTGCGGTATCGGAATTACATTAGCATTTTTGATCAATTCCTATTTTTTTACTTTGTTGATCGTTGGTTTATTTCCCTATATTTATCTGCTTGAAAAATCCAGGACGAAAAAAAACCCTCTTGATTAAAAGAGGGTTTTTAGATGTGTAGTTTAATTATTACGATTTTTTTCAAGCAGCATTTCTTCTATCAATTCGAATGGATTATCACTGTTTCTTTGAATACCACGAGATAGCAAACGATCAATAAAGTTACCTAACTGCTGAGTTGCTTCCAACTATACATATGCCCAGTCAGCACATTCTTTTTTGGCAAACGAATTTCAACTTTGAATCCCATTTCCATAAAGTACCTGCCCACTATGTATGTACGCTGAATATCTTCTTTTTACTACTTTCCCTAATAGCCATCAAATCCGAACTGTCCCATATTCACTCCGTCCTCACAGCATCTGGTTTGTACAAGGTAATAGCGCCGGAGAAATCAATGGCAACCGATCTACTCAGTAAAATGAGTCAACACGATCCAATCGAGAAGTGGTCTAGTATTTGTTGCTGTATGCGATAGTTGTAGCTCAAGTTCTTTGCTCTTTAATACAAAAAACCGTAGAAATTTTCAGCATAATTTTCATTGTAAGATCTGCAAAAAGAGACGGTTCGTGCCCGCTTAAATAAACAAAATTAAGTTCAAAATTCAAACACCAAATTTGCAGCTTTAGTCTGGTGACATCATGGAAAAGGGCCTAGGCAAGATCAGATCGAGTATTAAAAAAGCACGTGTTAAACGTGCTTTTTTTCTGTTTGAGTGGATTTGACAAATATTTTTCTTGGATAGGATGAAGTCGTGATCGTTACAAAATAGCGACCAATACAACGACTAGACGATACGAAGAATATTTTTTAATAAGGACACTGATATGAAAACCTCAAAAATTACGGTAATAAAGATGGCGAAACTGAGTTCCATGGCGGTAGCTCTGATATTAACTGCATGTGGAGGGGGTGAAGGCAGTTCATCTACAACGACAACTACACCACCTTTGGCAACAACATGCGCAAATGGTCGTACTAATTTCCCAACTTGTACTGCACCGACAACTGCGGCTCAGTTGCAGTTAACCGTATCTGCACCACCGTTAGCAGCAGGCTCGCAAGAATTAGCTGCGTTTAATTATTTAAATCAATTTAGACATTCGTTGGGCTTGGGATTGTTAGCGTATTCTGCACCATTGACACTGGCTAGTAAAAATCATGCGAATTATTTAGTACTAAATCAGAGCTTAACGCATACAGAAGATCCAAGTAAACCTGGATTTACGGGCGTGACTGATACTGACAGGGCGAACTTTGCTGGCTATGCGACCAATTATTTTGTGAGTGCAGGTGGTTCAGTTGCAAACACGATGCCGGGTGCAATACAAGCATTGATCAATACAGTCTACCACCGTGGTACGTTGATTCGCCAGAGCTGGACGGATCAAGGAATGACTGGATATTGTTACGGAGTGTGCGATGCTTCAAATTCAGCACTTTATTTAAATGTTGCACAGAAAACGGTGAATGGCCAGACTAACGCTTCGGATTTTGTGATGATGTACCCAATGGATAAGCAAAGTAACGTCAATTTAACAACGGCGGGCGATAACATCAATCCATTCCCTGATATCACTGGCGGTGTTGTTTATGGCAAAGTTGGATATCCTGTTTCCTTTGCTGTTGAAGCGAATCAAATGTTAGTACTAAAGGATTTTACGATGACTGAGGCGGGAACCTCAGCGCCGCTGAATGCGTATGTTTATACAGCATCTAATGATCCGAATAACCTCATTCCTAGCAACGAAGCATGGCTGACTGCCAAATCTCAGTTGAAGCCGTCCACGACATACAACATGGCGCTTCATGGATCGATTAACGGCAATGAGTTTGGATGTGCAAAC
>NZ_JBEONQ010000082.1:0-11295 GCF_040544445.1 Undibacterium sp. GrIS 1.8
GATCGTCGTTGTGTTTGTTGGGCATCGGGGCGATCAGTAAAATTGAGGCCGCATCGTAACATCACCGCTTTTCGAGTTTGAAGTGCACCAACGCCGGCTATCAGTGCACTACCGTTTTTGCCAGATTGTTAATCGCGTTGTGACCTAATCAAAAGATCGATTTGTTTTGCGTTAGCTGCTGAAATCATACGAAAGTGATCGCTGATCCGTTGATCACCTGCTGCACGGTACCAAAATACTGTAGCTGCTTCCGCTGCTTTTATCCATGTTGGCCGATCTCTTGGGGCAGGTAACAGAGGCATAAATTTTCGGTCAACCAATTCAACTCCGCGCTGCGGTGCATAGAACATCGGTAGCATATCGTAAGCTGGCGCTAGAATAAGATGGGGCCGAAATCCCAGGTTGCCGTCATGCATATCGGTATTGGCGATTAAACGACCGAAGTGCTCTAAGAGTTTTATCTGATGTTGGGTGTCTTCTGAGATATCGTTATTTTCGAACAAATCATTCGCACCTTCAGACCATGATCCGGTCTTCCCGAAAAGAGCAAAATTGATTTCATGCCAGCTACACACTCCAGAACGTCCGACTTCCCCGTGTCGATCGAATCGATCAACTTCATAGAATGTCCGACCGCCAAATTGATAAATACGACTATTCGCCGCCGGAACTTTCAGAGTGTCAGCAATCGCACTCAGCGCAAGGTGCTCGCACACAAGTAAATCTGACCATCGCTGTTCTTGTGGCGAATTATCTGATCCTGAGAATTTTACAATGACATGCCGGGGTTCTTTTCCCATACGCCGGGCAGTAAACTTTGGAAATTCTCCCGCAGCTGATGATCCTACAACGCCAAAGTTAAGCGCCTGTTGAGCTAATTCTGGAAATGCATTGATGATGTTGTCATCATCGAGAAACTTCGCAGACTTTTGCTGTTCATCATAGAACCGACGCAAAGCCGGCTCACCCAAGATGTAATTGCCTGGTTGATCGAAGCCAACTGTGCTCAACACGTGCAACACATCATCTTCACTCCAGCGGGTAACATCGTCATCGACCTGCAGAATAGATGCATACTGATGCGCAAAATTACGACCTAAAAATCCTTGTGGCCGCATATCTGCCAATGGATAAGGCAGTCCCCGAAACCAACCGTCTTTCATTTCGTCATCGAGTGGCCATGGAAATGGTACAGTAAAGTCCATTGCGCAACCTGTCGGATAGACAGGCTCAAGTTGCCCCACTTCATGCGTTCTTCCTTTGATATCGACGGAATACAGCATCAGCGGAGCTATAGCACCGCGAATTCCTCGCCGCGCTGCGTAAGTCGTTCGGCGAGCACGTCCACGAGAAACGACTTGATCGCCCAATTCAGTAATTGCCCGCATCAAAGATGGCCGGCTCACACCTAGTCGCGTCAACAATTCGCCCGATTGTTGGCGATGCCAGGTGCGAAGAAGTTCGATGACTGATTGAGATATTTTCATGTAACGATTATTTTACAATAAAATATCGTTAATTAATTCTGTAAATTAATAAAAATAATTAATTTATGTAACGATCATTGTAACGATATATGAATTATATCTTTATCGGTCAAAGAAAAAAATCAGGCAAATTTTCGGGTCCTAGCGCGTTGTTGAGCCAAGCGCAGATTTTTCATCCTGAGTATGACCCCGACTTACACTGGACGGTCTTGTCCCGCCAACGCATAGATCTGGTCGGCGTGTGACATCGGTGCAGCGTCATCGACGGCGAACTGGTCCTTGCGGATCATGTGTATCAGCTCGATACCTGCAAGCACGGAGGTAGCAGAGAGAAAACATTTGAAGTTGAGCATCGGCCGGGTCACCCGCTTGACGGCGCGGTGGTCCTGTTCGGCGATGCAAAAATGACTACGGCATTACTTGATCGTGTTACGCATCATTGCGATATATTGGAAACTGGGAACGATTCTTACCGATTTAAGCACAGCAAAAATCGTTCTGAACAAGCCGATAAAGTGGAAAAATTTGGACGCTGACAGGTGGTAAATATTGGACGCTATTTGACAGACTCAACGGTTTCAAATCAACCAGTATACGAGAGAGGGTATGGATATCCAGATCAGAATTATGTCGCAATACATGTCCGTCTTTCTGGTCGAGAAAAGGCGCCAGAAGGAAGCGTGAACACATTGGTTCACGCTTCCTAAGACGATCCCCGATGACAAATTCACTGCGTGGCTTAACCCGGTTTCTATGTAGCCTGAACATGTGACGGGGGCCGGCGCCCAGTTATGGTGGAATAACGCATGGGGGAGATCTGGCAGTCTATCCAGTTTCTGCTGATCCACCGACGATGCGTGTCTCGTTGCGGAAGCGCCAGGCCGAACACATTGATTGGGCGAATGATACGCTGCCCGCATTAACCACGGCGGGATTAAAATATAAAGCGGCAGCGAGCGACCAGCAGTTCGTCCCAAAGTCCAATGAAGCGACTCCAACCTGCGAACAACAGAATTGAAGCTTAACCATACGACCTTGAACCTCGAATGTCTGTTTTTCAAATACGCTATGACCGCTTTGGGTACATGGTGAGCAGTCATTTTTAGACAGCTGCCATTCAATTATTAAATTTTTCTTGCAGCTAATAATCTGCCCTCAATCTCAACTATGGTGAAGGCGATCAGATGTTAGAAAACGATTATATCAGCTTTGCTGCAAAACCACCCATAGACAGGATTTTTGTCGACCATTACGTATAGTAGGAAAAACAGTTGATCACTACCCAAGAAATAACGACGGCTATTTATTCAAATTGCAGCTGATGAGTATCGTCTTGTATGAAATTGTCGTTATTGGGAAGAGATGAGGACATCGCTGTGTGCAAAAGTTTTCCACAAAATCAGTGGGCAACGTTGTGGATAAGTCGATTTAGCGTTGAAAAAGCGCGGTCTGTGCCTCACAAATTCAACAAGACTTCTCGTTGCCACATTTTTATGCAGTGATACAACGATAAACGAAATCACCAAAACGTAGTGCTGGTAATAGCCTCAACGAAATAGCATTCGCCACCACTTTTCCAACGCGTTGGATAAGTTCCTAATGATAAGGGCTCATACGGTGATACAAAAGGTAATGGTAGTGAGCCGAGTCGCTTTTAGATTGTTCTGTCAAGGGCAAACATACAAATGATTGACGTCCTACATTCCCTCACGGGACAAGGACGTCAAATAAGACCTCTAAAGAGCTATTGCAGAAGACAGTAAGGCATATCATTTACCTGTTGCGCTGCTATTTTCGCCCAAATAAGACAACCCTCATCGACGAGTTCCCTGACACGGCTTTCCCCTAATTCACGTAATAAAGTCGGCGTTATTGCACCGAGTTTGCGGTCTAGTAAAGTTTCCCAGCACGCTTGTTCATTATGTTCAAACTCCACCCAGCCATTGACGATATGCATTGTGTATCTCCATTAGTTAACTTTCGAATCATAGACAACTAGATCTCAGAGCCCCCGCCGCCATTACTGCTTCACTCCATTTATCGCACCCCCTAAAGGTGAAAAATAGGCACGAAGGGTAAAGCGCGAGAAGCCTCGCCACCCAGGCTCTTGAACTTCCCCATGGGCGGACTCTGATGCTCTCCAGGCACCAATAAAAATCGCACAAAATAATTTCCAACTAAATATCAAAACACGTTTTGCTAATATCAGCATCGATCTTCTCCTACATTAAAACTCATTGAACACAATGACGGATTACTTGCCTAGCCGCGGTAGAGCGTGCGGTTACATTGATTACACTGAAAGTACCGGCGATGATCTGCCCGATTACTCCAGCCGTATTGCCTAATAGCGCGCGAATGACAGCGATGGCACTGTGTCCCAGAGCGTGTCTTACATTCCGGATGCTGCTTCCAATACTCTTCCAACGTAGGCCAAGACAGCCAGTCCCGGTGCGGTCCTGCAACTGATCCTTGGTACCACAGATATCCAATGACGCCGATAAGACCGCCGTAGAACAATATTCCATAGAGCTGTTCCATTTTGTGCTTCCTTTTGGGTAAATTGACGATAAGAATTGATCGCGTGAAATTAACTAAGCGAATCTATTGAACGCGCTGATAGTCACGCCCGTCACAGATCAAATAGCCGGTGTGTTTGTCGATCGTCAAAAAAAGAGGCAATCCATTCCGTATTTCTAATGTGCCATCTTTCAATACGGCCGGATAATTTCGAGTGCAATGATCGAAGCAGTAAATAGTAGTTTTTCTAACGATAAAATGCGCATCATTTTTAACAATCTCGAGCTTGTTACCCGACCTCTCCCTATCTTGCCAATGTCCAATAAATGCATCTCCCGCTTCAGACTTGGGTGCCTGACATCCGGTGAGACAATTTAAAATAACGCCAATAACAAATACTAATTTTAAGAAGAATTTCATAGCCAACTTTCAGAGTGAATCCAGACGCGATCTGGTAGTAAGGAATGATTGCAGGTCGACGTTAAAGACAAGGCCTACTAATCATGTTGAGGTCATTGATTTCAAAGATCGCCCGCTAAAATCATTCGCTGAACAATTTCAGAATCCCACACAAAAGCGTCTTGTCAAATTGCGGAAAATTAGAGAATGTCCCAAATAAATTCAAAGATAAAACGCGACATCTCGTTTTTTAAATAATGAATTCCGTCAAAAGATGCACTGACGGAATTGAGCGTGCAGGCCAATAGAGCACATCGTATTTGAAAGCCAAATGCTGGATAAAAAAGTAGACGAAAATAAATGAAACAGGGAGCGGGGGACGGTAGTGATCCCGCAGCGATTCATTTGCGGGATATCATTAAGAGTGAGACTTGGGAACTAGTTTTGGAGTAATTTGGTTTGTCATTTAAAAAAACAGCCTTGGACTCGCGCTTAATTTCGTCTAATCTAACCAATTATCCGATAGATATTTTACGATTGAGGACGAAATGGATCTCAGTTTGCTAGCAATAGCTATATTGATTTTCAGATACTTTCTGGTCTTTATGGTGTTTATTTAATGATGGGCTGTATCCGTGGAATTCGGTACGAGCGCACCGTGCGGGAAGCGGGGCCATAATTTTTGTAGTAGGTACTGGTCTGCTTCCATATCATTTTTGGCTTATTGAAACTTACACTGAGCGGTGGGTGACATCGAAAGCAAGAACACCAGGAAGCTTAATTTACGCGTGTCAGGTCAGTAAATAAATATAGACAATGTACATCCTGCATGAGTTACAGTATTGGGAACTGGGATAGATTTGTTGTCGCTGCATGCGGCTACGTTGTGAGACTAAAGTGCATTGATGCTCAATGAATACCAGGTTAGGACAAAAGTATTAGCAGTGAAAATTGAAGTAACGAATCAAGCAATTTATGTAAAAGAAGTTCGTGTTGTATTGAATCGTTTAGCCAAATAACGATTCACTGAAAATATTAGAGGAATGCTTCAGTGATGGTTACATTTAGATTGTTTTTGCTCTTCAGTGTTGGTCTCTTGAATCCATGTTTTTCATAGAGCGCGGTGACTGCAAGCGATCAGCTCGTCGCAAAGAAGATGTCAAAGGCCGAACTTGACCAGTACGGTGAACTTGATGCAGCAGTTCGAAAGGTGGACGAAGCATTGGTGTTTCACCTGTTGAACTTAACTGGCATCGAATTCCGGCTGTGGTTCTGCAGAGGTGAGCAGGTAGCTGGACAACAGCTCCTAGCTAACATTCTGGACGAAAACGATCTCTCTAATGTTCATCGAGATCTATTTGAAAGGTGGCATGTTGTCAAACTTCAGTTTAGTGGTCATAGCGTTGCGGTTTGGAGAGAAATCGGAGCCGAAGACGCGATGAGGACCATTGAATGTAATGGGGAGAAGCTTGCAGATTCAAGGGCATGGCTTTCAAAATATAAGAAAGATCATTTATGAGCGAAGTTTTGAGCCGAATTAGATTCGTAATTGAGATTGGAGCTTTCGTCACATCAATCACTGCATATCGGCGTTCAGGGATGTTTTAGGCGATCGATGCGCATGTCGATGTTCGCTCACCGATTTCCTTTTTTGGGATATCGCCGTCGTACCCTTGTAACAGAGGCGTGCACTTCCTCCTTTGATCATCTTTTAAAATTTTCCTCGCAGAGTTCATTCAAGGTATCCTATTTTTAGAACACATAATGTACACATGTTTTCTTAAATGGGAATAACTCCTAGACGACCAAGCTTTTTTGATTGTGCTAAGGCAGTGTGATTTAGTTCAAAACAAATCTTAGAATTTCGCGCAATGCCAATTTAGAAGTCGAACGACTTCTACCTGATTACAGCAAATCTAGTTGGAGAAATTGTTTATGAGCCTTTTTAAAAACACAACTTGCCGAATAAGCGTATGGCAGTTGCGAGTATTTAAATTTATTGTGTCTGTTCTTTTCATCGCACCGGTTACACCAGTGCAGAGTGTTGAATTAACGATTTATACCGAGAATTGGCCACCAATCAGTTTTAAAAACGGCGATAAAGTAGATGGTATGGCAGTTGAAGTAGTGGATGCATTGCAAAAGAAAATGGGAACAAATTCAGCGATACAACTTGTGCCTTGGGCGAGGGGATACAAGGCGGTACTAGAGGACCCCAACGTCTTGCTTTTTACAGTTGGACGCTCTGCTGAAAGAGAAAAACTAATGACCTTGCTTGGTCCAGTAGCAGTATCCAAAACGGTGCTATACACACGAAAGGGGAATGCAAAAAGGTTATTGTCCCTAGGAGACAAAATCTACAATATTCCTGTAGGTGCATATAGAGACAGCATATTTGCAGATGCAGCGGTGAAAAGAGGCTTTCACACTTTAGATCTAGCTGCGACGCCCCAGATCACTGCGAAAATGCTGATGATGAATCGCTTTGATTTGTGGTCAGAAGGTAGTGTTGTCGTGCCATCGGTGTTAAAGGACATTGGCTATTCTGGGGATGATGTAGAAGCGGTGATGATATTGGATAGTCTGGAACTTTTTCTAGCGTTCTCGGCAAAGACCCCACTTGCCACTATTAAGTTGTGGGAGGGAGCGATGCGTCAAATTAAAAAGGACGGTACATTTCAAAAAATTCACCAAAAATGGCTGCCTAATGAACAGGCTCCGATGGATGTCTATCGTATTGGCTTACATGCATCTTGAGTACGTGCCAACACAAGTAGGTTTTTACAACGCTGTCGATTGCCGGATAGCTGCTACTAACTCAGCCGGAGTAGGGTTGTAATAGAGCATCGCCATTTGCAAGGTTTTCCAGCCAAAAATTTTTGCCAGCGTTGCTGCGGGTAATATTTTCGCCCATCTGGACGCCGCTTCATGGCGTAGGTCATGAAAACGTAAATTTGTTATGTCAGCATGTCGGCATAGCCGACTAAATGCCGCAGTAACGCCATCGGTTGCCTGGAATCCCGTCAATCGACCATGTGGATGTTGTTGGGCACTACGCAGAGCAGATTCTGCAGTGACTGACAAAGGCACAATTCATTTAAGCGCTTGATACCTGTATTCGCTGGTACAACGAAAAACGTATTACGATGTCTCTTGGCTATCTCAGCCCAATCGAATACCGAGAGTGCCTAGGTTTGACAACGTAAATCAGTCCAAGAAAATATCCGCACCCCCCAACACTTCTGGGGCACTTTACGTGAATAGTTCCGTTAATTAATCACCTAGTAAGTATCATGTTCAATATCGCTAACCTTACGCATATCTGCGACAGAGTGATTGTCATCAATACTAGTAATAGCGTCAGCGTAACGCATGTCAAGCTTGATGTTGTCGTGGCCATATGCATGGGTGGCGAACACCTGTGCACCCAGCGAAGGATCGCGTGCGGTGAGACTTAGCATTACGCGGATATTAGACATCGTCAATGCAGGTTCTGTCGCAATAGCGAACCCAAGACTCCGTCTTGGGTTCGCTATTGCGACAGAACCTGCATTGAATAAGACACGAAGCGACTTGAGAAGTTTGGACTTTTCCGTACACCCCTATACTTCTTTTCGCAACGTTCGCCAGCGAACAGATCAACTTGCTGAATAGGCGAATAGTTCGTCTGTAGTCTCTTTGCCGAATTCTGTTTCGATCAATCATTTTGAGCCTATTAATATCTGTGCACGATCCGATAGGTGGTGTGAAGCCACCACGAAGTCAATTCGTGCGTCAAGTAAAAGTCCTAAACAAATCATTTACTTGCTAGTTTCATGTCTAGCGCAATTGGCTCATCGCTCTTTAATAGAACTATCCGACATAGATCACAAAAAAACACGATTTCGTTACGAGTATTAATGAGTGTTAACCATTTGAAGGAAATAATATGAACGGCCTTAAACGTTACAGTAGTAACCTATTCTATTCTGCAGGATTTCTGCTAGCAGCACTCTTGGCAGGATGCGGAGGTGGCAATCAGGGACGGGATCCGATACTGGGATTGCCCACCGCAGACTTAACCAGCGTCGCCGTAACTCCGGCGAATAGCTCAGTTGCCGCTGGCAACACCCAGCAGCTAGTCGCAACGGCGACGTTTGCAGACGGATCAACTCGCGATATCACTGCGGTGTCGGTATGGACCTCGGCGGCACCGGGCGTTGCCACTGTCAACAGTATGACTGGTCTTGCTACCGGCGTCGCCACTGGCACCGCGGCAATGACGGCAAGCTTCCGTAGCAAAACGGGGGCTGCTAACGTCACTGTACTGCCACCAGCCGTAATCTCGATTGCGCTGACACCGGTTAACCCAACCGTCAATATCGGAGCGTCGCTTCAATTGGTGGTGATCGGAACGTATTCGGATAAGACAACCGCCGATCTGACTAGCGTCAGCAAGTATATTTCTGCCAGTCCTGCTATCGCGAGCGTCAATAATACCACCGGGATGAGTAATGGATTGTCTGGCGGGAGTTCAGTTATTACGGCAAGTTATGGAACGCAATTAGCCACCACGATCATCACGGTTCCCGCAGCGACTCTGTCCTCAATTACAGTGACGCCAGCCAATGCGTCTATTTTGGTCGGTGCTACCCAGGCTTATACGGCTACCGCAATTTATTCGGATAACTCGACGGTCAACATCACACAGTCGGCTATCTGGGCTTCGGGAAATACAGTCGTTGCATCGGTGACCTCAACGGGACTTGCAACCGGCTTTTCCGCTGGCGCAACTATGATTTCGGCAACTTCCGGCACTAAATCTGGCAGCGCGAATCTGATCGTGAATGCGCCCATCAATCCACCGGCAAGTAGCATTAATCTTGGTACTGCGACTACCTTTGGCGTACTCGCCGGCACCTCCATCACCAATAACGCTGGCGGCACCACGTTGGTCACAGGCGATGTGGGATCACCATCGCAGACTACCGACCCAGTCCAGGCTCTCGGTTTCACCAACTATAAATCTGGTGCGGTGTTAACCAACGCGCTGGCAGACCTGCAAACCGCATCACAGATGCCAATAGTCGCATTTGCGACATTAATTCGGCTGCCGGCATCGACCTGGGCGGCTTGACTCTTACTCCCGGCGTGTATTGCTATGCGGGTGCCATCAGCATTACCGGCACCTTTACCATGAGCGGACCTGGCGTATATATATTCAGAACCAGTTCGACCCTAAATACTACCGCGAATTCGATTGTGGCTCTAACCAACGGCGCAACGTATGACAGCGTGTTTTGGGTTCCAGTTGGACCTACAACTCTAGGTGCAAATAGTGTATTCAAAGGAACCATACTGGGTAAAGCGGCGGCGATCACTTTAGGTGATGGCGCATCGCTTCTCAACGGTCGTGTATTGACCGGCGCAGCCGCAACGCTAGCCAATAACAAGATAACAAAATAAGTAGCTAACCACCCAAGTGGACAGGTCCAATGACTTGTCCTGTTCAAACAAAATAAGCGACTGGTGACTTTTACTGTTACCAAGTTTCTTTGAATGGAGAAAATGATGAAATTACTCAAACAATTCGGCACTCTCGGCCTGGTCGGCTGCACTATGTTGACCAGTCAGATCGCCCTCGGCGATGATGATTTTAACAATCCCGAGTGGGCAAATTCAGCATGGTATATCGGCGCAGGCATAGGTAAATCACGCGCCACTATTGATGATAAAAGAATCATACGCAGCTTGATGGACAACGGGGCCAACAGCGTAGATTTTCGTTCCAATGACCGCGATACCGCGTATAAACTTTTTATGGGCAAACAACTGAATCAAAATTTTGCGCTGGAAGCAGGTTATTTTGACCTAAGGAAATTTGGTTTTAACGCCGTGACGACTCCTCCTGGAATCCTCAATGGACAAGTCGGTTTCAAGGGCATAAGCCTTGATTTACTAGGCCAGATTCCGCTCTCGGAGCGCTTATCCGCGTATGCTCGCGCCGGTGTGAATTATGCAAGAGCCGACGCTCATTTTACGGGCGATCGCTTATTGGCCGTGACCAACCCCAATCCTTCCGAGCGAAAGCTAAATCCTAAACTAGGTGTCGGAATTGACTACAAACTATCTGAAGCTTTGGCCGTACGCGGAGAAGTAGAACGTTATCGACTCAACGATGCGATAGGCAATCGCGGAGACGTCGACTTTTACTCTGTGAATCTGGTCTACAAACTGGGGCGACCTGCGACACGCGTACCCGTTGGCAACGCACCGCAAGCAGCGCCGATGCCAGCGTCTGCCGTGATGGAACCAACACCGCCGCCGTCCCCAATGCCAGCACCGGTACCCAGTTCGGAAAAAGTCACATTTGCCGCAGAAGCCTTATTTGATTTTGACCGCTCGCTGGTGAAACCCGAAGGTAAAGCTAATCTGGATGATATGCTGAATAAAATGCAAGGGATGAACACCGAAGTCATGGTAACGGTCGGCCATACCGATTCCGTTGGTACTGACGGGTACAATCAGAAATTATCCTTACGCCGTGCTGAAGCGGTCAAAGCCTACTTGGTGTCTAAAGGGATCGAAGATACCCGTATTTACACAGAAGGAAAAGGCAAAACACAGCCTATCGCAGACAACGGCAGCAAGGAAGGACGCGCCAAAAATCGCCGCGTCACGATTGAAGTTGTGGGTATGCGCACTGCAACGAAGTAATGCGGCAGCGAGCGATAATAAAAATATACTCGTATAGCGTCGAGCAGGTCGATTAATGTATTGAAATTAAATTAATCAACTATTTGATGTAATAAGACCGGCGTTGGTGCACTTAAAAGTTGAAGTAAAAAGTACCCCAACCCCGATCATTTATGCAGGAACTTTCTGACTACGGACGGAGTTTGGGCGTCCA
>NZ_JBEONQ010000083.1:0-11142 GCF_040544445.1 Undibacterium sp. GrIS 1.8
ACCGATTTAAGCACAGCAAAAATCGTTCTGAACAAGCCGATAAAGTGGAAAAATTTGGACGCTGACAGGTGGTAAATATTGAACGCTGTTTGACACTTCGGCTCTTGCATTGCTTCTTTTTTGAGCCAGTTACTGATGGTATTGCGAGACAAATTGGTTCGTCTCGCAATTTCTCGTATCGAGAGTTTATCGCGGAAATACATCCGCCTTATTTTGGCTAACATGCCCACGGTGATCACTCCATGTCTCCCTGCTCATTTGTCAAGCAGGCAATTCAATCACGTGGCTCAGTTTTGGATGAAATTTATTCTAAAAAGTGGCTCAGTTTAGGGTGATCGTCAATAGGGTAATCCAGATAAGGTCATCTTTATGCGAAATAAAGGAGGAGCTAACTGCATCACGCCATACGAGCACGACCGTTAAGAGAGTATCCAACTTCTTAAGCTGTATTGCCTTTTCTCCTTCAAGCAGGATAGCCCAATGCGCTTCATCGAAGACAAGCTTCATGTTAGCGGCTTGTTCGTTCGGTATGCCGTCCAGTGCGACAGTAGTGTCTTGGGCTAACCGGACCTTTATGGATGACCAGAGCAATCCTCGGGTGACACTCACAGCATCTTTGGAGAGTTTTCCCGAACGCCTAATGGTATTGTTAATGACAGAAATCTGGCCCTCATGAAGCGATACTCGCCAGTTATCCGATTGGGTAAAAATTAAGCCTGGCGCACTTGGACCCCACGAAACCATTGATACACCCTGCTGTCAAACGCTGAAGATCAAATGTTACCATCTTGCCTCTTTTTTAAGGGCTCTTTACGCTAAAAACCTCACCTCCCAATCACAACCCGAACAGCCTCCACCACATCAAGGTCACACACCTCAGGCTTGTGTCCATCATCGAATGCCACTCGTCCAATCATGTGATTCACAGCCTCCCGCAATATCGCTCCGGCGCTGGCAAATGAGATCCCCTCCCCGATCAAGTCTGCGATCCTACTGGAAGGTAAATTTGGATCAAATGATGCATGATTGTCTTGCATCCACTCGTGAATGAACTCGCTAAGTTCTGTAGCGCTCGGCATACTGAATTCCAGTCTCTCGGTGAAGCGCCCTCCTCTCAATGCAGCTGGATCAATCCGTTCTGGCAAATTCGTCGCGGCGATAAATAAGATGTCGTTGTGTTTGCCTCCGGCACCATCAATCTCTGTTAATACACGATTGGTCGCACTACTGACATAAGAGTTCTGCCGATCCATCAAGATGTCATCTGCCTCGTCAATGAAGAGGATGCAGGGACGGATATCTTTTGCTTCACGCATGAGACGGTCTAGTTCTTGCGAATCATGGAGTAAGGCATGTCCTGTCGTACTAAGAAATGCGTAGTCACTGGCTTTGGCTAGTGCACGGGCGGTTTCTGTTTTGCCGTTTCCGGGTGGCCCGTAAAACAGCAACCCCGTTGGCACACTGCCACCAAAGGCTTCCACGGACTCGCTATTGCTCAGACGGTAGACGATCAGTTCAAGTTGCCGCCGGAGTTGGGCGGATAGAGTTAGCTGATCCAACGATGTAGTGTGTTCGGGTAAGCATCCTTTTCTTCCTTGGACGCGACGCATGGCTCTCTTCAGAAGCGAGGCATTAATCACGGCGTTTGTGATCCCGGTATGCATCGCCGCTATTTCTTCGGCTACCGCTTGAATTCGTTTTACCGAATACCCCGACCATCGTTGGATCATGTGATGGATGCCTGGTGGATCCAGATCATACCGACTGACATGGCGGTGGACTGCATTGAGAAGAATGGCCAGTCTGGCGTCGTCATCGGGAGGGGTGACTTCAATCTTAAAATCAAAGCGACCCTCGCGAATCGCCGCCGCATCCAGTCGTTCCAGGAAATTCGTCGCCCCCACCAGGACGATGGGATAGGATCGTAATTTGACGATCTCTGCCAATATCGTGTTGGTGGTCTTATTTGTCTCATCCGAGCCACTGGATACCAATGTTCTATGCTGAATAAAACTATCAATTTCATCCAAAAACAGCACGCACGGGGCCTGTGCCTTCGCGTCATTAAAGATCTGCATGACTCTCTCTGTGGTGTCATTGACCCATTTACTGGCGACATCACCAAACGTCACCGAGATGAGAGGCAATCCCATTTCTCCTGCCAAGGCTTCTGCAAAATAAGTCTTGCCGTTTCCGGGCTCGCCAAATAACAGAATTCCGTTTCGAGGTTTGGTTCGTCCGGTTCCGTGTGGCATGCCGTTGCCTTGTATGTCTTTGATAGCATCACGCAGTCGTGTTTTGACATCATCCAACCCCATGATGTGCGAAAAATCAGTTGAGCTGTGAATCGCTGGATAGCGGTTGACCGGAAGAGCCAATGTCACCGGTGGATTGATGGATGCCGCACCTGGAGATTCTTCCTGCGGGTCATGAGGCACAGGAAGACCATGTACCGGTAAAGATGTTGGAGTGGAGGCTGAGGAGGAAACTGAAGAAGATGCTAATGGAGAACGGTGCTGTATCGCTGGTCTGGACGGGAGCCCACTATGCTCAGATTGCTGTTGACGATATTCTTGCCAGTGGAATCCTATCCAGATCAGCAGTCCAGTGTTGGCAAGTAAGCCCAGTAGAAACATTCCGCTCACGGCCATGTCCAGAAGCACGAGCGAGGCTGCGCCAAACAGGATTAGATAGCCGGTTGCTTTCAGTAAGGTATGAGGATGTTTTGTTTTTGCAAAATCAATGACCTGTGCAAGATGCATGAATGAGAGAACAGAGATAGTGACTACCGTCAGGTAATGCCAAACAAAGTGCTCCCCACTACCTGCACGCCATACCTGTTCGTCAAATTGCAGTAATCCGATGGCTTGAACTCCAGCACATACATGGTAGGTCAGTATAAATAAAAGAGACTTCAAAGTAATGGGATGATCTGGTGACGATGACATAGATGAACTCCTCATGGGTAATCAGTTCACCTTACAGCAGGAATTTATTTGTCAAGATCCTTAGCCTCGATCATTTCTATTGATTGACAGCTTATGAGAGTCACTTTGTTCGCTTCGCTTACTTTGCCGGTTTCATCGACAATTCTATGAGCTTAAAAAAACCAGAGTTGGGTGTCCTATTAGGACGGCTCTCCATCTGACCGCATCCCCGACGATCCGGTAGGTACTCTGTTGCCATCACATAGAAGTACGCTGTGTCAGGGTAGGACAGCAAGGTGTGAGCGTTACCAGGCGTGGCTTACAGACGGCTGTTTGAGAAATCGATGATTTTTTCGCGCAACAGGCGCACGTATAGGAAATTTGGGAAGAGGGGCATTGGGAAATGCCCTATCGCGGAAATGATGCCCACAATGAGATCTTTGGTACCACGTTAAGTTCGCAAGCACTTGTCTGATGTTCTATGCGGACTCTGAGCGCAGACTATTTTCTACTAACAGCATCATGTGGGAAGGCGTGGTGCCAAGGACATCCGCTAGTTTGAAGATGATACGGACAGTGGGCTGGTTACGTCCCAGCTCAATGAGGCTGATAAATTTTCTTTCGACGTGCGCATTGAAGCCCAACTGTTCTTGTGTCAGCCCGGCTTCTTTTCTTAGTCTTCTGAGGACCTGACCAAACACCAACGCTGGATCCACATCTTCTCCCAATATACTGGGAGAAATGATGGTCTTCCGTTATTATTATGTCTTCCCAATATATGGGGAATTTCAGGCTATTGACGAAATCACTTCGTGGGGTAGTCTGATTTAAGCAGGTGTTGGATAGAGCAGTAGTGTGCGACGCCGGCTTGTCTTACTTCAGAAGTAGCACCTCAACCAAGCCTTAATTTATGTGGTGCTGAGGTCTTGGACGATTGGGTCAACAAATTACGTTCAATTGAATCAATAGGAGAAATAGATGCGTGCAAAGTCAGTGTTATCAGCTTGTATGGTTGGATCGGTGTTGGGTTGTTTGAGCGCGATGTCTATGGCAGCGGACATCGACATGAATTTCAGGAAAGATGCAGCGCCCTGGGATATTGAGAAGGCGAAGAATGCGACGCCCTACCCTAACGTCCCGTTCGGTACGCATTGCGATACAGATGGTTTGATGACGACAAATTATCAGCAGCTGAATCATTTCCTGGGAGCTGGTGAGGGCGATGAAGCAGAAGCCCTGGGCAAAATACTAGCATCGACGTCAGCGTCCTGTGGGGTAGCGTTTAAAAACGTGGCGGGTGCGCCCATCGCTACCTGGGCGCTGTTTACTGGCTGTGGTTTGTTAGCAGGCTTGATGAACAATCCACCAAAACGGGAAACCGATACCTCAAAACGCATCCGCGACTATTTGTCTTTTGCTCAGGCAAATGGACTGACTAGCGCCGCCAGTGCCTTGCGCATTCTGGACAGAGTGACGCAACCGGGGAAGTCGGGGAATCGTCCAGTCAAATAAATTCACTAATCAGGCAAGGACAGCTCTTGGTGCACGTCTCCAATACAGGCCGGATTTTTGAAGGGAATAAAAACTCCATTCATGAAACGGCTTCAACTAGATGAATTGATTATTTAAAACTTGAGAGTGAATATGGATCACATTGAATGTAATAGCTGCCACCGGCAGGTAATCCCCAGACTTTGGCATTACACACCCTTTTTAGGACAGTTCAGATATGCGACAACACAGCATATTTGTCCGCTTTGCGGTAGTTGTATGTACGAAACGGGTGGTCAGGTGAAAGTCACCGGCTGGCTGCTCTTGGCCTTTATTATTTATTTGTTTGGTGTCTTGCTGGTGCAGCGAGTGTTTCCCCAATTTGAGATCGGGGTGGGTAGTGTCATTGGTTTGTTTTTTAAAGTCACGGTCAATGGATTGGTGATTTATGGACTATACAAACTAGTGAGATATTGTATGAAAAAAATAGGGCGAGGGAAGTAAGTGAGGTAGGACTTGGGTCGGATAGTGGAATTTTTTAAAAAGATGATTTTAATTATCTGACCTAATGCAATCTATTGATTTGGGGCATGTGAAAATTGAAGTGACAGCACCAGTTTGAATGAATATGCTTTGCTCTGCACGTAGCAATATGCATTATTTTTTTGCCGAAAAACTTTAAACGATGCCCCGAAAAAACCACATCGACAACAAATCCTAGATCATTAGCGGGCAATATTCTTAGAGTGCGTAAGGAAACCACCCAAAGATATCTTGCAGGTAAGGAGACCAAATGTACGCCATCTTTAAGCATATTAAATTAATCGCTTTGCAAGATTTACGTCTCTATCTTGCGCCATTTATTGGAGCCGTTAGGGCAGTAAAAATCGAATTAGCCCGGCCTAAAAGGTCTGGCATCAAAAACATCGTTGCAGATGACATCCGATTATTTTTCGCGCCTTTAATAGGAGCTATCGATGAAATTAAACGAGAACTTAAGCGATGATGTGCGCCAAAGTATCCACCCAGGACTGCTCACGCCGACACATTTAGAGGACTGGTAAACCAAATCGTAAGATTGAGGGTTCCTCGAAGTTTCATCTAATATCAGGCGATAATTACGTAGACCGTTGCTGCTGGTGCGGCTCATAATCCGCTGATTCAGATATTGGATTAGTAGTTGGCAGTGAGTTAAAAAACTTCCGTCCTGATCTTGCCAATGTATTCGTTATTTCCATTACCAGCAACCCTGAAAAAACACTACAGTACAAAGAAGTGTCACGATTCGGCAATAATCAATTACTCCCTCAACTGATTTCGCCCCTATTTATACTTGAGTCTTCTCGCTCAGGGCACCCACAGGTTTATGAAAATTTTGTAAAAAAGGAATTCAAACAAGGAACATTGATTACGTGGGATTTATCGCTAAAAACTGTCGCCGATACGCTGAGTAAATCTAATGGTTCCGTGTCAACAGGATGGCTCAGTTGGTACGAAAATTGGAATAAACAACGATATGCTGAAATGAGATTGGCAATTCCGCCTCTAGGATGGACACTTGATAGTGATTCAATTCACTCCATAGGTATTTCAGGAATTTCACATTTTCCCGATTTTTCTGCTCCGTCATGTAATTTGAAGGAGCCAACGAAAAGTCTATGTGTTTCATTGGAGATTGCGAAAGCAAAAACCTTACAAAAAAAAGAATTTAGCAATGAACGCAGTACGCTGAAGAATTATTAAAAGAATAGCGTTGAATATATTCAGGTGGAAATAAAAATAAATGTTCTGTAAGCAGGCTAGCTTAGGCCAATTGGGTTTCCAAAAACCTGTGATATACATGCTGACGACCACGGTATTAACGAACCTGAATTCAGGCTTATCTAACGAAATTGTACGACACCGCGGGCATCGCAGGGTCTGCTGGCCATTCACCGATGAAATGCTTGAAAGAAAACGAACTAAACCATCACGATCAATCATCGCCTCCCGGTAATGGATGTCTTAGGAGGACATACTTATTCTTATTAAATGGCCTTTCTGTCATTCCTTGCCGTGGCTCTCTGTTGTCATATGCTGACAGGTTGTTTCAGCGCACGGCTTTAGCCATGCGCTGAAACGACTTTCTTTTTCTAGTAGCATTTCTAGAGGCACATTGCGTCCGCCCACATTGGCATGGCGAATAAACTTAATGCCAAGGACATCTTCAAGTCTGAGTACAAACTCCGGAAAATCCCTCAGCGAATTCAGTGATGGCCATTTCACTAGACGGCGATATTTCATCTGTTGCGAATCTACGCTTACCTCATTATTTGGGCGCCATTGGACCTGAAATACGCGATCATTCCGGGTGAGTTCCGCGCAACACAATCCGTAGCTTGGCACCAGGAGCTCTACTGACAAATCCTCTGGTTTGAGTTTATTTCTGGCATAAAACCAGTATTCGATCGGCACAGTACTCAAGGTGATATTGAGTACCCAATCGGTCAACGCGGGATTCATCCCAATCAATTCTCCCCATCCAGCAGTTTTGCTATCCAATTCAAGGTGCATTTTTATCCTCTATCACCATCAACAGCCGCTCTTTTGACCATTCTAAAGTGTGGCGATTCAATGGGCAACGCGCAATAGGTAGCGCTGCCATCATGTACCGCTCGCATCCTGTGCTCTCAACGCTACTAAGGACATTGCCTTGCTTTTCATTAGGGAAATCGAGTTCAGTGGTTCAATTAAGCAACATAAATTAGTTTAAGTCGTCATTACGTCACTAGGCGACATTTAAAATTTAAGCCATGATTCGTTTCGTCATTACACGGAGCGACTATGGGACGACCAACATTCAAAATCGATCAATACAGGCTGCGCGCCCTGCGCCGGGAACAACGACTGACGCAAGTCAATATCGCCCTAAACGTCCACGATTTCTTAGAAAAACAAAGACCGACACAATTCAACAGTTTTCTAAACGTCCACAATTCCTCAGAAAACTCGGACACTGTTCCTGATTGTCGACACTATCAACGGGTCGAGTCAACTGGGAAGACGAGTAGTCAGTATGCTGCGGCGTTGGCCAGCGTATTAGGGGTGTCAGTTGCCTTGCTACAGGCCGTTGACAATCCCGAACCACCCGCTTACCTGCAGTATGTTCAGGACCTTCTGAAGGCTCAACTCAACGAAGGTAAGAACCGGGCACTACAAGATTTGCTCGCGCATCATGCCAAAATGGACGAAGAATTTGCTCTGGAGTCGCTCGCACAAGATATTGCTGAACGAATAGAGCACGTGCTGCTCGTACGCAATCCTGCACTGATGGCAGATCTCACACAGCTGACGGGTCTATCGGAGATGGATCTAGCCGCGCCAGCGAATGCCAGGGGGTTTTGGTTCCTCTCGGTCAACTCGAACACGCGCGATCACACTGAAGTAATCCATGGCGCAGGCGACTTGAGTGGGCGTATTGGCGAGATCATGACAACGTATCTCAAAAGGGATGGCGATATCAGTGTCCGCATGTGGCACGACAAGCCATGGATGCGTATCGAGATAGATATCCCTCGGGCTCAGGATCGAATGCGCATTGACTTTACGCGTTGCCAGCCGGAGGCAACCGGCCTGCGTTGGATCGAGGCTGGCTGGCGTGACGAATGCCATCTTCTTGCTGCCATCTTCGAGCATGCCTACAGAACCGCTGATGCGGTTACTGATTTTACTAAGACGACGCGGCCGTATGACTTGCACCGATTGCGCTTGGTCGTTACCGAGCATAACGGGGAAGTACGCAACCCATCTCGTAGGATGGTGGTCCGGGGCAGAATCGACGACATACCCGAATCCATCAAACAAAACTTCGCCAAAGACTTTTCAAGCAGGGAGTTGTTCGTCAATCGACTGACCACTGGACTAAGACAGGCACTGATACCGCACCTCGCGGCGCACGTTGCTTCGCGTTGGTACGTCAGGACGGTTGATGCATTGGCAGTAGAGATTACCTGCGAGGACCCACAATTTCCCGGCGCCACATGCGCAGAGCTCCGGTACCGTATCACGCTGGTAGAAGAAGTCGGGGCCAGTACGTACGATCGCGTCCCTGTGCGTCAAAGTGATCTGGAGCAGCTCCAACAGCATATTGACAAATGGTTGGCAGAGGGTGCCAGACCAACTGATGACAATGAATCCCGCCCTGAATTTGAACCGATTTAGTACGGTAAGCCTCGGGCCGTGCGCCAGCCGTCTAAACACCGAGGAATTTTAAGGAGAAATCACCATGGTTGACCATTTGACTAATGCACCTAGCAAAACCGGCAATCCGTCTGGCTCTGGCCGCGGCAACAATCCGCCCAAAGGGAAATAACGCACGCGACAGGGGTTGGTTGTCATGGATGGCCAACCCTGTCGTAATAAGGAAAGTCGATGAAATACTCTTCAAGCAAAGAATTTGACATGGTCATTCGGCAGCTCTTGCGCGAGAGATGGACGTACAGTAAGGGGAAAAAGCACGGCAAGCTGTATCCGCCTACTGGAAGTAGTCGAATCACGGTCCCAGGATCCCCAAGCGATTGGCGTGCGCTTTTGAACTTTCGTCGGGATGTACGTGAGGTGCTTAGACCTTGATTCGGCAAACTCAGTACTACCTACTACCGTCTGATTGACTGTTGTGACGCTGCTCTGGCTGTTTAGTCCCGTGTCCTAGAAGGACGATGTATTCATTCGATGGGAGTATGCCAACGTCTTACTATGACATGACTCCAAGCCGAAATCATCAACTGTCAGCGCCCGCCCTTCAGGAAATGTAATTCAGGCTTCACGGTCAATATTGAGTGCGCGCCAACACCACTGTGGTGATTTCGTACGTAATCAATCGGTTTTCTTGAACCAACTTTTAATCTTCAGTATCAAATCGCTGGCAGTTTTGGACATTTGGTCTTAACAAATGTTTGAATTGTCGCGCGAGACCTCGTTGAGCACCAGCTTTTTGTCACCTTAAATGGCAGAGCTCAGTTTTAATTTCGATACTCGTGTGTGCGGACCAGTAAATCCTTCGTTTGGTGGAAATACAACTTGACCATGTCCCGTTGCCTTGCCGCTGGCGCGCGTTCTAGAGTTAAAAAAAGCGGTCGCTAGGCTACTTTCGAAAATCTTGACCAGAGTGCAGACTAGTTCATAAAAAAATAGCAGATACAGCTATTGCTAGTCCAACAGCCATGACAGCCAAACAGCCCGCTATGAACACTAAAAATGCGTGCTTCTCGTTCTTCAGAAAATTGTGACGCAGTCTGGCGATGTGATGCTCTTCTTTTTTATAAACCTATATCAAATCTAGGTTTTTAGCTCAGTGCTGCGGACCAAGGAAATGGCCATATAGCGTTGAGAGATATGGATGCCGTTCCTGATGAATACTCGTTAACTCGCAAAGCGTGTAACTTAAAAAATATCGTTCTTGAAAAAGCAAAAAGCTCCATAGAAGAGACTACAAAAATGTGGGCCGGCTGCTAGGAATCTGTCCAGGCTGAAGACGACCGATAAGTTTTTTTACTGGCGAGTAAATCATCCGTGCTAGCTGTGCCAACTGATACGAAACGAATCATTTTAAGTAGTGAAAAAAGTGTTGATGATTTAGGTAGCACAGTTGTCTCATCAACAGATTCATGAGGCTGGAGGCCACCATTCCCGAGCCAGCACGAGATTCGTTGTTGTCTAAGCGATAGGTAAGGTGTGTGAAGATTTTGGGAGAGACGGTTGCTATACCTATTTTGGTAACCTATTAATCATCCCCCAGAACTATGAATCAAACACTTTTAAAAATAGCCACTTTTATCTACTCCAATCACGTATTCATTCCAAAATTGGCGCATTCGCGTTGGATTGAATCCCTAGAACTTGTTTATGTTCCTCACATAATGTTACCGAGGCCGAAGGGCGTATTGCGCATCTCTACAAAAAACGTCATGGGAGGGTTATATGTCTAATTTTCGCCCACATGATTATGCCGACGTATTGAGGCAAGAGGATACCTATGCGAGTGACAGTTCTGTGATGTACCGATGGAATAAAGTACATTGGGAGCCCCTGGATGAAAAGTTCTGTGAACGGCTGGCATACGAGTGGTTGGTGCGACACGACATATATGGACGCCCTCAGTTTGCCAAGCATTAAATCGATGATGAACATAAAGGTAAGATTGCAGTCATATATCCGGACTTTCATTGAGGCTTTTGCCTCTGTCCCTGATGGAATATGCTGGTCAAGTCCTAATCAGAACCACGCGCTCGAAGCGCATGTCGTGTTACAGGTTTTCTTGACCACGGTCTAACCTTGTTTGCCATCACTTCATCTTGCCTGCACAACCTATGGAAGGCCTTTCGTCTTCCTACATAAGTACTATTATTTATTTCACTTTTTATAAGTTTATTCTCATCCGGTTCGATTATGCACCGGCGGGAGACGGTGCATAATCGGATCGGAATCTTTGCTCATCACGCGTTAATAACGCCCATACTACTCTTGCATTTTTATTCGCCAGAGCGACCGCAGCGACATTCTTATTTCGTCGACCAAGTAACTTATTAAGCCAGGTAGTCGATGGCTTAGCTTCGGCAAATCGGATCACTGCTCTTGCTCCATGAATCAGCAGTGTGCGTAAATAAGTGTCGCCCCGTTTGCTGATGCCTAGAAGCACTGATTTGCCACCACTGGAGTGCTGTCGCGGAACAAGCCCTAGCCATGC
>NZ_JBEONQ010000084.1:0-10431 GCF_040544445.1 Undibacterium sp. GrIS 1.8
GAAGGACTCATTTTAGATTCCATGGAAAAAAAGGAATCTAAATCCTTTAGGATTAGATCCCGGGGGTGAATAAAATTTCAGTTGAGACCTGAATTAAGCCTTTGCGGCTAACAAACGATGTCAGTTTCCTGACTTAGATACCGTTTTTTTATCCTTTGATTCGCAAAATATCTATATGAGATATATTTTTTACGTACTTTTAGTTTTAACCTTTTGGTTTTCGGGCGAAGCTTTATCATAAAGCGTGCTCACCAAATAATATGACCGAGAATTTTCTATGTGATCCAATCGACAAATCAATATTTTTATATCTTCTTGGCCTGCTGAAATAACAAAATTTTCCTGTCGATATCAAATAATAGATCTGTTAAAGGTGAGTAATTCGAATAGCTTATAAAAAAACCACGTTTGCATTAGGTGAGATTTTTAAATAGCATTGTTTTGAAATACGTTACGGTGAGAACTTTGAATAGGAGATGATCAAAACTATTTGTATTTGTAAATTAGTGCTCACTTATTGCCAAAGCTTATTAATACTTGGGATTAGAGTTGAGTGAGCTTTTTTATGGCTATTTAAAACCCTCACCTTTTAAAATCTGTCATATCCAACATAAATTCTTTTTTAAAAGGCTATTTAAAACCCTCACCTTTCCACTTCTATGCTGGCTATTATTTGGTGTAGGCGTTTTTTTTTGTTTAAATATTTAATTATTTAATAACTACATTAACCAACAGCATCATTTAACTATTCAAAACACTCACCTTTGAAACTATTCGACTAAATATTTTTAAGGTATTTTCTACACAGCTATTCAAAAACATCACCATTGACCGTATTCGGGGCTCTTAAGCATTTTCATGGCATTTGCTATTGAAAGTTCTCACTTTTCAAAACACCATCTGAACTTTGTCCACGGCCAAGAGAGTTATTAACAGTAGCTATTCAAAAGGATCACCATTCTTTTCATGGCTATTTAATCCACATCCCTCACCTATTCAAAAGACTCACCCGCTTATTCAATCAACATCCCTTTGTTCTTTAAAAACATCACCGTAGATATTCAAAACCATCACCCAAATTCCTCCTAAGTCAATGTTTATGCGGGTTTAGAGGAATTAGATGTTTATAAACTTATTTAATGTTTACTTTAATAGTTAACAACTAGAAAGTTGTTTCTCTCAACGGGCTTTAACAAGAATCACAACGAGGAAGCAACAAAAACCAGTTGATCACTTGAAATCTTTGACCGCAATACCAAAAGGTGAGAACATAAAAATACTTTCTCACCTTTTGAACATAATGATCAAAAAGAAAACAGATAACTACAGCCTGTCATTATTTAATGGCCAAGCAACGGACATTTTTAAAAAGCCTGTCCAAGCGTCACAAATGATCATTCAAAATGATGTGATGACCGGTCAACAACTACTTGCTTGGAATATTTTAGTCAAAAATGCCAAAGAGCAAAAAGATCAATGGAAGAAAGATACGCAATTGATTCGAAACCCGGATCGGACGTATAGGATCTCGCGGAAAGAATTAATGGATAGAATGGGATACCAGTCTACCAATAGAAAGCCATTTAAACAGGCGTTGATGAAGATGCAGGACATCAAAGCCACATGGGACGTGCTTGGTACTGACAACGAAAATATCTGGGCGTCGTGTGTATTACTGCCTTTCGTGCAATGTGACGACGAGTTTGTTACCTATGCATTTGTAAATCAAATAGAACCAATGCTTTTTGAGTCTGCTATTTACTCAAAACTGGACTTAATTATTCAAAAGAATCTTAAGCTAGACGCTTCAAGAAAATTATATGACTGGCTTAATCGATATAGGACTAATCCTTCTCATCTCAGCAACAAAGATTTATGGAGTTTTTGGAAAAAAGTCATTCAGGGTGACGTAGATGAAAATAGCTACACAAAAGAATATAAGATTTTTAAACGGGATAAATTAAAACCTGCAATTAAAGAAATAAATGAAATCTCTGATTTGATTATTGAGCTTTTCGAAGATAAAGACGGCACCAGGAGCGTTAAATTTTTGCAATTTAAAATTCATGAAAAACCTAAATTTACGAACGAAACTGAAGAAAAATTGGCTGCCAAAGAACCTCGAATTGATCTCGAAAAAGAATTTTCAAGACTGAACATCAGCTCTTATTATAAAAAGAAAATCATAGCTAAGCATCCTGACAGACTAATTGCCGCGAATATTGAATATACAGTAGCTCGCCTTAAAGGTAACCCAGAGTCTATTTTGAACCATGGCGCGTATCTAACGGCTGCGTGTGAGTCAAATTATGCTGGTTATAATTCAGATCTTCATTCAGTTGTTAAAGGCGTTTCTGATCCGATCGATCAAACTAACAAGATCATGGAGGCCATTCATAGAGCCCGTAATCTTCAAGCTGAAAAAATGTTCGTGGAAATGGAAGAGGTTGATCAGACCGATCTCATTGAAAGTTTTAATAAGAATCTTAAAAATGACGAGGAACGAATCCCGGCCGAAAAAAGCAAACGAGGAAATCGTCATCTAATCCCCTTCTACACATGGCTAGCAAGGCAAACGTGGGGAGATCCAACTCCCCAAGAAATTATTGAATACACATTAAAAAACAATACCTAATAAAAAAGCCGCTTAAAAGCGGCTTTTTTATTAGGTCAGACGAAATTGTAATTTGAGAGTTTCTAAGATTTGTTTTCGCTTGTCGTCATTAGGCTCGTTAATCTCCAACAAAATTTTTCCAGAATCAAAGTCTTTGATATGTCCGATTAATTTTAATTCATCTGAATCTAAGATTTTATATTGCCTAGAATTTTCTTTAGTTTTTCGTGGAGGCTTAGGTTTTTCTAAAGCTGCCCTGGCATTTTTAATTTGGTCACGGGTATAGTCATCGGTAACGATTTTTTTTACCATCTCTAGTGTAGCTTCTTCTGTCGCAACACCTGAGTAAAGCTGAAGTTCGTATAAAGACGATAGTGCAAACTTGACGCTTTCTTGTTCCTCAATATAATTAATAACAGATCTTGGAAGATTCAAAACACTTATAATCTTATTGATATTGGAAAGAGAAATTCCAGTTTCCTCGGCTATGGCTGATTCATTCTCGTAAATACCATCATTTAGTAATTTTCTCCAAGCAGAGGCATTATCAAGAACTGTTTGGTCTGATCGTTCTGCATTTTCTTTATATGATAATTTGTATAATTCTCGATCAGAAATCTGTTCATAAATCATCAAATCCATGAATCCAATATTAGCTACTTCAATGCCTTTCCAACGATAATGGCCTGCAGCTAATATAAAACGTCCATTTCTAATGGTTGCAATACCCGGCACCATCTGCCCATCTGCTTTAATTTCCAAAGACATTTTATGGACGCGTTGTGGCTTGTAATTGACTCGTGCGTTATAAGGATTGGGTTCAATCAAGTCATACGACACTCTTAAAAAGTAGGGAATTTTATTCCCACATTCTTTTGCGACTGTAACAATCTCACTTTCACGCGTGAAAGTGGAAGGTGTATTTTGATTAGTCACTACAGAAGGTTTAAGCAGAGGAGTCGTAGACAATGGATTAGGCACCGAATTAGCAATATTTTCTGCCGAAATAAGTCGCTCGGTTAGTTCGCTATTTTCTTTTTCTTTTTTTTGAGCTAAAGCGCTTTTCATTTTGTCGAACTTACTCATAGCGTTAGTGCCCCAATTCAATTAAAATTTCGTCAACAAGTTTTGAAACTTCCTTACCTGCCGCTGATTTAGGTGATGTTATAGAGATACAAGAACCAAAAATTTGTGACTCTGGATAGGCTACTCGATCTGCTAGCTGTGTTTCGAACATCGAAATCGCTGCATTATCTCTAAGCTCTTCCAAACAGACCTGATAGGCTTTGCCGCGTGGAACTCTAGCTGCCAACACTTTGACCTTTAAAGAATGGTTATGCCGCTTAGCAAGTTCTGTTAAATCTATTGCTTTCTTACTTGCCCATATATTGCCCATGTCTGGCAGAACAGGAACGATTGCCAATTGTGAAGCCAGTAGCACATGCCAAGGAACTTCAGAGTCGATAGCTGGAGGGCAGTCAATTAAAATATAATCAAAATTTGGAGAATGTTTCCGAATCTCAGAAAATATTTTAGAGCCAACCGCTGATAGTGAAAAAACTGTTGCTGGGAACGGTGTCTCATCAGGTGATTGGCTGTTCCAAGTCACCGCGGTACCTTGAGGATCCATATCGATTACCGCAACCTTATTACCTCGCACTGCTAATTCACCAGCTATTTGCATAGTTGATTGAGTTTTAGCACAACCACCTTTCTGGTTTACTAAGCAAAATACTTTAGCCATAAATTCTTTTCCTATTGATATACGCAAAAGCAGTTTTGTTTTGAAGCGAGCACTTTCACGCGTGAAAGTGCTCGATAAGAAATTTTATTAATTATATATGAATTCTGATCCCTACATGTTAATTTCAAAAGAATGTGAAAATTATTCTGTGGTATTTTTCTAGGATAGACTGGATTTTATGTAAGTTAAGGTTGTCGCTTGCTATAACGTTATTGATACAACTACCTTTCGAAAATTTAAAACTTTCACGCGTGAAAGCTAGTTGAATCTCTGTATTTAATTCATGAAAGTATTCGCATTCGTTTTACTAGCAGTAAACAATATTTATAAATCTTTCCATTTCCTGAATGCGCGTCTCAATTTCTACCGTAATGTTTATCGTAACCGTTGCGTGCTGCCTTTCTCAATGTGGGATGCACTTTCAGCAAATTCAAACCGAATCGCTTCCGCAGCTTCTTGGAAAATTACCTTCAATATTTCATAAAGCCATTTATTAGATATCGTATCGTTCGGCATTGGATTTCGACTGTTTGAGAGAGCAGGGGTGTGGCACCTTTTAGCCTGTCTATCAATGGAGTTGCCTCAGAAGCATCTTTCATTGAAGCATATCCACGATAAGCGTTGTTGAATAAATCGTGAATCCGTCGGAGAAGTGTATAATTTGACATGATTCTACAAAAACGCCGATGCCAAGCCGCTAATGCCTTACATATTTAACGAGAGTCGCCGAGAAAAGATCACGAAGTCGAAATATAAATTGACGAATTGGCGAGAATATAATGAAGCATTGCGTAGGCGCGGCGATTTTACGATTTATTTTACAGAGGATGCGATAGCCGGTTGGCAACCGGCAAAACCGGGAAAGCGAGACCGACCGCCGGAATATTCGCATGTAGCAATCGAAGCGATGCTGCTTATTCGCCAAGCGTATCATCTGCCGTTGCGCCAAACCGAAGGGATGATGACTTCGCTTGCGCATTTCATCAAAGCCGACATCGCCATTCCTGACTTCAGCACCATTTCCAAACGCAGCATTGAATTACCAACGCATGTTCTGAGTAAAGCGGAGAAGCCTGGCAGTGCGGTGATTGTCGATCGCACCGGACTCAAGGTTTATGGAAAAGACGAATGGCACCAAGAGAAACACGACGTTCCAGCCCGGCGCACTTGGCGCAAGCTGCATATTGTCGTCGATGAAAAACTTCATATTGTCGCGTGTGAATTGACCACTCCAGAAGTAGGTGACCTCACAGCCGTACCTGATCTCGTCGGTCAAATCGAGACGCGCATCGAGAAATTCATTGGAGGCGATACCTACGATGGCGTTCCGGTTTCTCAAGCGGTCCTGGCCAAACTCCAATGCAAAAGTGATCGTCCCGCCGCACAAGACGGCCGGGTGTTTCTGACGCAGGCGATACGTAACGAGACGGGCATATTCAAGCCATTGCCGAATTGGGATGCATAGCTTGGCAGAAGATCACCGGCTACAATAGGCGAAACTGGAATGCTGTTGCGACACAAACAATCCTAATGCCGCCAATAAGCGGGAGGCAGTTCCTTTGTTTCGGCGTATTCCTTCAGAACGCGGTCGCATGACGAAAACACTGAAGGAATGGCGCATTTAGTTTTTGATGGTGAAATATCTTTTTATATCAATGGGTCAAGTAACTTTTTGGCGAAAATTTCCAGGATCCCGGCCAACCCTCTTCAGGGTGAGGTTTTACGGCTGACCTGATAAAGTAATTCCGAAGTGTCCTCCTAAACTTGTTAAAAAGTTAGGAGGACAAAAAATTTTCATGCCTATGATTTTCTATTTGCTACCGTTTTACCAAATTCTTCCATTGCTTTCACGCGACGTTCCATCTCAGGCGTAATGTATATGCCAGTGGTTGCTATAGACCGATGTCCAAAATTAAGTTTCACTATCTCAATTGGCACACCTTTTGCAAGCGCGTGCGTGGCAGATGTATGTCTAAGCCAATGAGTACTGGCCATCTGCAAGTGCTTTGCACCCTCCGGTGATATTTTGGCAAACTCGATTGAGACGGATTTAAAAAACTTAACTAGTGATCGATAAATTTGACTCTTTGCCATAACCCCATTTTCTTTGCGCTTTTCTGGAATCTCGTTGAGCTTTTGAAGGTGTAACGGCGCATCCATCAGGAAATCTATCAATTGAACATCGCCCGGTACCGCATCAAAACCTTGATAGCCCCGATGAGCAAAATAGGAAATCAGTTGATCCATACAAACGGAAGGGAAGGGGACCTCACGCGCACGATTGCCTTTTCCTACAACTGTTAAAATCCAGCCTGACGAGTCCTCAGTGCTTCCAACCCGATACACCAGGTCACCCTTTGAGGCATTAGCCATCTCAGACAAGCGAATACCAGTCATATAACCTAAAACAAGGATAAATTTTAGGCGCTCTTTTTTACCACTGTCTGGCATGTTTTCAAGATACTGCAATATGAAAGACCACTGCGTCTGTGTAAGACTGTGGTGTACTGCAATCTCGGGCTGTTGTGCCATGCGTGGCTTGACGCCATCCCATGGATTTGAATCTAAATAATGTCGTTTTGTTAGCCAGGCACACATGCTAGAACAAATAATGATGGCGAGACGTTGCGAGCTTAGCTTGAGAACGCCATTCCGACTCGTATGCTCGATTTGCCATTGTTTTCTCAATAATGGTGGTACATCTTTAGGTGGTTTGGGCGGTTTTAATTCTTCAAAAGGACGCCAATTCACGCTCAACCGTTCTGTATTGCGTTTCCCCAACCACCTTGCTTCCGGTATGTTGTAGACGGTATCCCATGTATCAGGTTGGATGCGACCGAGATCCCAGAGGAAATCTCGATAGGCAATACAATCTCGCGACGACAGGGAAGAAAGTGGTTTGCCAAGCTCTAGGATTGACCATAATAAAAAGCGTTCAACTTGGTTCCTGTAAGAAAGATAGGTATTTGAATCTTTGATAAAGGTACTGAGCCATACTTGAATCGCCTCATAATCATTGTCAGCCCCGGTCTTATTCCGTAGTCCACGATTTTCACCAAAAGAGCCATCTAACTCCGATTTTGGTTGGAAATACTCAATCGGAACAATACCAAATTGTTTTGGTCGGTCTCGTTTTAATTGAGCAAGATCTAGTTCATTTCGTTTGGATAATGCGTATCGAGATAATGAACTGCAGAGGGCGGTTTCATTGAGCGTAATCCATTTAACGATTGATCTGGCAGTGATCATCCCGAGGCCGGGAATAGGCGCATACCACCGATAGCCGTTGACGTTAATGGTCTCGATCAGCTCCCCCAGTGTATTGACGCCGGCACGGATCAATTTCTTGGCGACGTTTGGTTTTAACCAGGAGGCCACGTTGTCCATAGTGTTTGGATCTGAAACGGCCATTTCGTGAAGCCACAATAAAGCATCGGCTTGGCGCTGTCGCAGACGAACATTTCTATGTGATTTTGAGTTGGTGTCTTTGTCCGCGTACTCAGCTTGAAATAACTCGATTAGGTCTGCTTCCGAGTACATTTCATATGGATCTCTTTCCTCTCTGAAATCTTCAAGCGATGGTATTTTTGTCGCGACCGTCACCAGCTGATCGGGATTAATCATTATGACGCGCGCCATAGAAGACTTACCGAAGCGTTTGGCCACCAGTTTTAATTCAAATCGTATCCAATCCAGTGTAGACCGAGCAACGCGCAGATCAATACTTTGGTCATCCTCAGAAAAGTTTTCTAAGTAAGAGATGGCCAGCTTTCCGAGTTCAATACCCTCAAGATATCCCTTTAAAAAAGCTAAATGATGTCTGCCGACACGTTCGAGAATCAGCGTGGCTTCAAGCCCAGATGCAGATTTTTTCTTAATTGGTCGTGCCATAAAAATTTTCTCTTGCCTAAGTGATTGATTTTACAAGGAGAGAATTTTTACCGAACCGGGAAACACCGCCTTGTGATGTTGTGATTATATCTAATAGCGGAGTTAGTACATTAAAATAATGAGGTTAATTATAGTAGTAATTAACCTCACTTCTATAATTAGATTCTTTTACATTTCAAATAGCTGAAGCAAGCACTCGGAACTAAAGATTTCAATTTTTCGGTACTAAAGATTCCAAATCATATAGTCTGCATTTTATTGGAATTTTTAGTACTGCAGACTTTTTTGAATAGGTATCCTGTTATTAAACTGCGCCTAACTAGCTAGGTCAGATTTTCTATTTTTTCGAGCTTGTTTAGTAGCGGCTGTTTTTTCAGTGTTACGTATTTCAGATAATTGCTTCAGCCGACCTTCGGATTCCGATTTCACTAAAATCAAGGATGCCTGGAGTTCCTCCATTCGTATGCGCAAGGCGTCTAGTTCCTTGTGACTAGAATCTCTACTTTGAGTGATTGCCTCAAGATTTCCTTGCAGGCTTCCAATCTGTTGCCGATATTCGCCCATGCTTAACTGCAAGCGACGCAACTCGTCCTGGTGTCTATTATTTAACTCTGATGTTGACAGCCTTGCTTGTTCGATTTCTTTTTGCAATTTAGCTGACTGGACGCGCTCTCGGTCAATTTCCAATAAGGCACGCGATTCTGATGTCCGGAACCGTTCCTCAGCCAATTGCAATGCATGACGCTGTTAAACAGCACAGAGAATTTTCTACTTCAATTGAAATTCAGCGTCCAGGAAATTTTCGCCGATCCAATGGCCGCAACGGCTTCTGTGAATCTCTCTGGAAACGCCCCGCACTGACAACTGGAAAATTTACGACGCTGTTTGACATTCTTGCCGACCGGACGATAAAGATTTTTCCGTGCACCTTTGAATTTGATGTAGGTTTCGTCCATTCGACAGCTGCCCCAAACCGAGCGCTTGTATTGGTGGAATACTTTTGACAGGATCAGTAAAAATTTGATCGCCCATTGATTGAAAAATGATTAGCACGCACACTGCGCTCCCCGAACAATTCTTCCAGATTGCGATAGCTTTACACATATGCAGCGTAACAGCAGATTCAAATCAAAATTACATCTATTGGAAATCGCATCCCCTTCTATACGAGAACGTCGGCTCAATCAATTTTTTACCAAATCAATCTATCTGAATGTTGCGCATATCTCGTCCGTTGGGACAAAACCGTCCACTTACAAGAGTAAAATAATTTGGTGCATACGTCGAAAAATAAGATGCGGGAACTTAACAGGCTCGATTTAATCGATCGCAGATTCTTGTTGACTGACCGCCATGTTCATCGCTTCTAAAGTTATTTTTTGTTTGATCGGTTGTATGTTGGATAGTGCACAGAGTCTTAAGAAGAATTTTTATAAGCTAATTGGTGTCAATATTTGACTATCCGATCGCTGAAATTTCAACCTACTTTAGAGGTTCAAAAATGAATAAATATTCCCTAGCATTTATAGTGACAATGTGTTCTGCAAATGCAGCTATGGCACAAGAGATCATGATGAAAGATGGCAAGATGATGAGTATGACAGACGGTCAATCTATGCCGATGGATAAAGATATGACTATGTCTAACGGCAATAAAGTAATGATGGATGGATCTGTCATGATGAAAAACGGGAAGAAGTTAAAAATGCAAAACGGTATGATGATGGATGCTAATGGAAACCTTATGATACGTGACGGTAATATGATGAAAGACGGGAAAATGATGATGACGAAGAACGGTCAGGTCATGCCAATGGATAAAGACATGACTATGTCCAACGGTAATATGGTCATGATGGATGGTTCGGTCAAGATGAAAAACGGCAAAAAGATGCAAATGAAAAATGGGATGATGATGGACGAAAATGGGATGGTAATGGATGAGAACGGCAAAATGATGAAGTAGTTTTATTATCTAGGGGTTGCCGCAAAAAGGGGTGTAAGAACTGGCTCTAATGGAATGGACGCCCTCTTTCAAACGGCATCGATGTGCCAAAATGGGAGCGGCAACACCCCCTAAATGAAATGAGCGTCCAAAATGATCATTACTACAATTGGAATCGATTTAGCTAAAAATGTATTTCAAATTCATGGCGTTGATGCGCATGGAAATGCCGTGCTT
>NZ_JBEONQ010000085.1:0-10178 GCF_040544445.1 Undibacterium sp. GrIS 1.8
TGTCACATGTGCCGCTTCAAACAAGAAAACCAATCGCAACAGTGGCCACACCCATGCTCGACTTTACTGGTTTGGGTATTTTGCAAGAAGCTCTTTTGTTAAACTTTTTTATCAAGCCGCTTTTTTCTTAACCGTAGTCGTTTTTTTGGGTGATTTTGCCGTAGTTTTAACTATTTTTGCGGACACTTTTACTGCCACATCTTCAGTTTCGCTGGTCGCTTTTGCCTTAGCAGGCACTTTAGCTTTGCGCTCTTCAAACTCAAAACTGACTTTGCCATCTTTGCCGCGTACCAAGAACGCCTTAAACGGACGACGAGTGCGCTGGGAAATAAAACCAGGTAGCAAATCAGTTTTACCGTCATTTAATAATTTTGCCATTTGCTCCGGCAAAATCTCTTGCTGCAAAATGATGCGTCCGCTACGGAAATCGCACGCCTTAGGTTTGGCAACGGTTTTTTCACAGGTATAAGATAAGCCCATTTCGTACACATCGCTGCCACATTTAGGACAAGGTCCCAGCGCAGTTTGGCCAGTAAAATCAACAGGCTCAGCATTTTCATCATCCTGATTTTGACCGAAATCAAATTCAAGCTTGAAGTTATTGTGCTCTTCATCACGTACAATTTTTAGGATCGCGGCGAATGGTCTGCCCATTTTTGAGCGAAACCCTTGCAAGGGACCAATTTCTCGCTTACTTAAAACCTCCTCCACTTCAGCAACCTCAAATTGACGGCTGCCTGGCGTCTTGCTCATAGAAAACTCACACTTGGTGCAAGCGAAGCGACGATAGTTTTCTTTAACTATGCCGCCACAATTCGGGCATGGTGTGTGCAGCGTGGCGTAGTCGCCGGGGATTGTATCGTTGTTATATTCCTTGGCGCGCTTGACGATCACTTGCGTCATTTGGGCAATTTCGCGCATGAATTCTTCGCGACTGATTTTACCGCGCTCCATTTGCGAGAGCTTGTATTCCCATTCACCTGTCAATTCTGGCGAAGTCAATTCATCAACACCAAGTCCGCGCAGCAACGTCATTAGCTGAAACGCCTTGGCGGTCGGCATCATCTCACGGCCTTCACGCAGTAAATATTTTTCGTTAATCAGCCCCTCGATAGTGGCAGCACGAGTAGCTGGCGTACCTAAACCTTTACCAGCCATTGCCTCACGCAAATCACCGTCGTCAACCAATTTACCTGCACCCTCCATCGCCGACAACAACGTAGCTTCAGTGTAGCGAGCAGGTGGTTTAGTAACTAAGCCGTTAGCTGTGATTTTTTCTGTTTTGACTTTTTCACCCTTAGCAACAGCAACTAAATTGCCTTTATTTTCCGGGTCATTATCGTCTTGTGCCTCTTTGCCATAAATAGCTAACCAACCAGGGTTGGTCATGACCTTGCCTTCGGTCTTAAACTGATAGCCAGACACTTCTGTAATACGAGTCGTGACTTGGAATTCTGCCGCGGGGAAGAACACGGACATAAAGCGACGTGTCACTAAGTCATATAACTTTTGCTCGGGCTCGGACAAATTTTTTGGCGCTTGGCTAGTTGGAATAATCGCAAAGTGATCACTGATTTTGGCGTTATCAAATATCCGCTTATTCGGCTTGACCCAATTACTATTCAAGATCTGGGCGGCGAACTGGTAATAGTTATTATTTTCCGAGACCGTTTCGAGCGTTTGCTTTACCGTATCTAAATAATCTTCTGGCAAGTGACGGGAATCAGTACGCGGGTATGTCAGCACCTTATGTTTTTCATACAGAGCTTGCGCTAATCCAAGTGTATTCTTGGCAGAGAAACCGAAACGAGAGTTCGCTTCACGCTGCAAGCTGGTCAAGTCGAATAATGCCGGCGCCATTTGTGTAGCTGGTTTAGATTCTTCACTAACATTGCCTTGTTTATTTCTGCAAGCAGCGACAATCGATTCTGCTGCTGCTTTGCTCCATAAACGCTCGGCTTTTTTCTCTGGGTCATGCTCATCTTTTTTGAACTGATGATCTAACCAGCGCCCTTCATAAATACCGGCAGCGCAAATAAATTCTGCACGGACTTCCCAAAAATCACGAGAAACAAACTTCTTAATTTTTTCTTCGCGCTCGACCACAATCGACAAGGTTGGCGTTTGTACGCGACCTACTGTGGTGAGATAAAAACCACCCTCTTTAGAATTGAATGCCGTCATGGCGCGAGTGCCATTAATACCGATTAGCCAGTCAGCCTCGGAGCGGCAACGCGCGGCATCAGCCAGCGGCATCATGTCTTCATCTGTACGTAGCTTTTTAAAACCATCGCGGATAGATGCTGGCGTCATAGATTGCAACCACAAACGACTTACTGGTTGTTTGGCTTTGGCGTGCTGCGCAATCAAGCGGAAAATTAACTCTCCTTCACGGCCCGCATCGCATGCGTTGATAAGAGCAGTAACATCTTTACGCTTGATGAGTTTATTCAACACCTTTAAGCGCGATTCGGTCTTGGCGATAGGATTCAGTGCGAAGTGCGGCGGGATCATCGGCAGATGGGCGAAACTCCATTTGCCACGCTTGACGTCATATTCTTCTGGTACCGTGATTTCTAGCAAATGGCCGACCGCCGATGACAATACATAATCGTCCGACTCAAAATAATCATCATGTTTAGTAAAGCCGCCCAAAGTTTTGGCGATGTCATTTGCGACTGAGGGCTTCTCGGCAATGATGAGGGTTTTGGTCATGGTGTTATTTCTCTATCGTTTCTTTGGCGTCTCTATATCAGAGACTGGCTGAATCGGTGCATGCTAAACAGATACTGATTAATCACTAAAGGGTAAAGTAAAAACTTAATTCGTCTCAATGCAGCGCAAGCCTAGCCTAAATTTGCTTGCGCCGCTGCAACAAGATAGCGCAAACCCATGCACATAAGGCATATTAAGCGCGAATAATAAACGTGATCGATGAAAAACTGCAATCGAGATATGTTTTTTACCACAAAACAAGCGATGACAGTGCTTTAGTGAACTTAGTGCAACAAGCGAGGTTCGCTCTCTTCGTCGGATAATAGCAATTCGTCAAACATGAGCATATCCGGTTCTTTGCCCTGACTCCAGAGCATCATCAGAACGATGACCTTGAGCTTATCCAAAGGAACAGGAGATTCATTAATGGCCAGAGCACGCTCAATCACGATCTCCCGCTGTTGTGAGTTCATCAGGCCAGCGGATTCCAGAAATTGCAAAAAACCCATGGCTGGCGTACCCAAAACTGCAATTTCGCGCTCGGCGTAGATACGGAAACCCTTGGATGCGAGAACATCAGATTCGGTCTGCTTATCGATTTCATTCGTTGTGTCGGCCAGGACGGTAAGCCAGTCCAGTGCTTCGGAAATTTCATCTTCTTCAAAGCCGACTGCGGAAAGTTTTTTAGCCAAAGCTACCGTGTCCGGACATGCGTCAGGGCGGTAGTAGGTTTCATAGAGGTATACAAGAATATCGAACATGCCGTTACTGTAGCCTCAAGGAGAATTCGAGACAAGTCCTGCGTTACTGCTTTTTTGCATCATCAATAATACAAAATCACTGCGAAACTTGCCTTATTATATATACTAGGTAGTAGTATTCTAACATGTCCATGTGTTACCTGTTCAATATGCCAGATTTTGACGATACTCCCCAATTTTTAATGGCTATTTTAGTTTTAGGAATTATAGAAGTTACGCAAAATTACCCCAGGCGTTTAATCATGGCACCAGCGAGCTGCTCAATATGCCCGTCCAACTCTAATGATAATAATTGTGCGCTCAGGCTTCCCGCATCCATACCTACACGCTCAGCCAGCATATCGATGTGCACGGGATCGTAGCCAATCGCATTTAATAATTCGCTGTCGGCGGCCGACACGCTGACATTTACATCGGCTCTTACCGCATTTTGTGCGAAGTTTGGGGCAACCAAATTAGCTAGCGACCGATCACGGCTACCGACACCGCTTGAAAATAGTGGCAAAAATCCCAACTCATCCAAAATATCCTGCGCGTTATCGACTAATTTTGCACCTTGCTTAATCAGTTGATGGCAGCCCTTAGCCAAAGGTGAATGAATCGAGCCAGGAATAGCAAATACATCACGCCCTTGTTCTGCCGCCATGCGCGCGGTGATCAATGAACCTGACTGCGCGGCTGCCTCAATGACTAATACCCCTTTTGCCAAGCCAGAAATAATCCGGTTACGGCGCGGGAAGTTAGAGGCAATCGCTGGCATGCCGAGCGCATATTCACTGACAATACAACCACCATCAGCAATCAAGTGCGCAAGGCTGCGATTGCGTGCTGGATAAACAATATCGGCGCCAGTACCAATCACAGCCACGGTCGATCCAGCACCGCGCAGAGCACCATGATGCGCAGCGGCATCAATGCCTGCAGCCATGCCAGAACTAATTGTTAAACCAGCCTTGCTTAAGGATTCAGAAAATTGCTCGGCATTTAAGATGCCCTGCGTAGTTGCATTTCTGCTACCGACAACGGCAATGGTTGGCGCATCCAATAAAGCAGCACGGCCTTTGACATAAATCAAAATTGGCGGATCAGGGATGTCAAGCAAGGCACGCGGATAATTGGCATCGGCCAAGGTCATTACCTGATTACCAGGCGATGCGCACCAATTCTGGGTAAGATTGATTTGTTGTTGAAGTTGATCGGAAGGCGCCTGCAGCAAAGCACGTGCAATTTTTTCCGATACAACTTGGGTCAGCGCAGAGAAGCTTGCTGCAAAAATCTGCGCTGGCAATCCAAATGCAGCCAACAGCTTACGGGCAGTTTCTGGCCCGACACCTGAGGTTTGTTCTAGCCGGAGCCAATCCTGCCAATCCGTGTCGTCAGTCTTTAACGATATTTCTGACGAAGGCAAAAGCATCCCAGCGTAAAGCACTATTTAACTGATTTATTCTGGCGAACTAGCCAGATCGCCGACGGTGACTGCCTCTGATACTCCCATGATCAAGCCATAAGAAATATTATCAAAAACACGGAAGACAAACAATGTGCCATATTGCTCGTCCGGCAAACGTATTGATTTTTTATCATCTGTTTTGTCTTGTATAACTTTGCCGTAACGAGATAATTGCAAGACTGTGCCTAGATTTAAGCCGGCATTGGTACCGCGATTAATGCTGATCACTTGGTTCGAGCCTGCATTGCTAACGCCACCATAGATCGAGACTACGCGTGCGCTAACAGACTGCTCAGGTGGATGAGGTACGTAATTCAGAATTGGCATTGGAGGAATCGGCACCAAGCGATCGCCGACCGTCATTTCTTCTTTGGAATTACTGACAATAAAGGTATCAACACCATCCGATGTTTTGGCAACACGATCCAACTTCACAGCACCAAGGAAAGTTGCTTCATAAGCGATCACTTTCTTGGTCTCAGGATCTTTCAGCGGCCTTCCAGGGCGGAATACTTGGAAGGCTGTGCCTCCTTTTAAATCACCACGCACGTAAGCCTTGTCACCTTTCCCCACATTCACTCTACCCTCTTGGGTTGCAACAATCCGTGGTGAGGTTAATAGCGTATTTTCTTCAACGATTAATGGTTGCACCAAGAAAGGTTCAATCAAATTAGAGGGGATTGAAGTAATCGCGTTCCCATCTAAGGATTCACTGCGAATTTGTGGCTGTAGTCTGCTCGATCCACTAGTCCCTAAATCACTACCGCCCATAGGATTGCCCAAGCGAAGACGTCCATTGACACGGTCAAAATAAACAATCTGGTTTGGATAAATCCAGTGCGGATTACGGATTTCTTCCCGGTTCATACCCCAGACTTCTGGCCAGCACCAAGGATTACTCAAAAATTTGCCGGAAATATCCCACAAAGTATCACCCTTAACCACCACATGTTTATCTGGCGCATTCGGTAAAAAAGCACATTTATTGGTACGGGCAGTACTACCAACTTCTTGTGCTACCGCCTGTGAAGTGCCAATAACAGGGAAGGCAACTGCGAGAAGCAAGGCGATTGTGCTAAACTTTTTCATGAATGTTGTCCGATGCGTGGTGCTGGATGCTAGATGGTAAAGCAGATAGGCGAGTAACAACTTGCCAAAGTGAATCAAATTTTGCCTATAAATCATTGAAGTAGCAAGAAAAACCGCATTGCAACGCCCTTTCGTTGTTGTGAAAAGTCTTATGTCTATACTAAATATCCTCCGTTATCCTGATCCACGTTTGCATAAAGTGGCTAAACCCGTCAGCGTTTTTGATGAACGCCTGAAAAAACTTGCCGCCGATATGGCCGAGACCATGTATGACGCACCGGGCGTTGGTCTGGCGGCATCCCAAGTCGATGTGCATGAACAATTGGTGGTAATCGACACCTCCGAAACCAATAGCGATTTGCGCGTGTTTGTAAATCCAGAAATTATCTGGGCCAGCGCAGAGAAAAAAGTCTATGACGAGGGCTGTTTGTCAGTACCTGGCATTTATGATGGTGTTGAACGTCCGTCAGAGGTCAAAGTCCGCGCGTTTGATGTCGATGGAAAATCATTTGAAGTCCACGCTGATGGCTTGTTGGCCGTTTGCATTCAGCATGAAATGGATCACCTCAAAGGCAAAGTGTTTGTAGAGTATTTGTCACCACTCAAACGCAATCGCATCAAAACAAAAATGCTCAAAGAAGAGCGTGAAGAACAACGCACTGGTCGAAATCCATCGTCGAAAGCACGTTGATGCGCGTCATTTTTGCCGGCACGCCCGAATTTGCCGCAATTGCACTGCAAGCGATTCATACAGCAGGCTTTGAAATCCCATTAGTGTTGACCCAACCCGACCGTCCGGCGGGTCGTGGCATGCAATTGCACGCCTCCGCGGTCAAGCAGTTTGCCCTTCAGCATGGGATTGCGGTAGCGCAGCCGACTTCTTTGCGACTAGACGGTAAGTATCCAGAAATCGCACAAGAAGCGCACGATCTATTACGCAATACGCAGCACGATGTGATGGTGGTTGCCGCGTATGGTTTGATTTTGCCACGCTCGACTCTCAGCATCCCACCACTAGGCTGCATTAATATTCACGGGTCCCTGTTACCTCGCTGGCGCGGCGCAGCGCCTATCCATCGCGCGATTGAAAGCGGTGATCGAGAGACCGGCATCACGATTATGCAGATGGAAGAAGGACTAGATACCGGACCTATGCTGAGTATGCAAAGTATTGCCATCGCAGCGGATGACAGCACCGGTAGTTTGCATGACAAACTGGCGCAACTTGGTGGCGAAATGATAGTGCAAACGTTGCGGGTTTTAGAGGTAGAACAAACGTCCATACAAGCAACGGTGCAACCCGAACAAGGCGTCACTTATGCCGCCAAAATCAGTAAAGAAGAAGCCGCATTAGATTTCAATTTAGCCGCCGATGTTTTGGAGAGGAAAATTCGTGCCTTCAACCCCTTCCCCGGGGCACATGCCAATATGAATGGTAGCGTCATCAAAATTTGGCGTGCTGAAGCCATTAAGTCATCATCCGGCACAGAAGCCAGACCAGTGGGTCGAGTCCTCGCCGCTAACGCGCATGAAGGTGTGGTAGTTGCCTGTGGCGAGCAATGCCTGCGTTTGACTGAGCTACAAAAGCCCGGCGGTAAGCGCTTGCCTGTTGCCGAATTTCTCAAAGGCTTTGTGATCGAAGTCGGCAGTCAATTCTCCCTCTAAAACTTTAGTTGAATTTTCTGCTGCGATGCGCCTCTTGCGTTTGCTGAATTGACGCTAGTGTTTGAATCCGTGAATCTGTATTTGAACTTGCGTTTGAACCTGTATTGACGTTTGCATTGCACCCAAGATCGGTATTGCAATCAACAGCCTATCGGACTTGCGTTGCGATTATGATCCGAGTTTATTTCCGCCAAATATCTCCAAGATACATCTGCTTTATTTAATATACTCCATACTGTATATTTCATTGTCCATATATTTATTGGAGGATAAGGCACATAAGTACATATACTCCCGTTATTTTCATTAATTTACTGGGATTTTATTTGTAGAAAACGCTGCGTCAAAATCATTCAAATCATACCGTTCCAGCAGTATTAGATTCAGCCGAAACAACTCTATTACGACCAAGCGCCTTTGCGCTGTATAAAGCGTGATCAGCTCTGTCTACCAAAGCTTCGGGCAAGCGCCCTTCTTCTGGAATCAGCACTGCCACACCAATGCTTACCGTGACATAACCATAGTGCGAACTCGCGTGTGGCAAAGCGCTGCTGGCGATCGCCTGGCAAATCGTATTGGCTAATATCATCGCGCTGCTGAAATCAGTTTCTGCGGCAATCAGGACAAATTCTTCACCGCCATAGCGGGCCACCAAATCGCTGGCACGACGAGAATTGGACTTTAATATGTTCGATACTTTGCGCAGGCATTCATCACCGGCCAAATGACCATAATGATCGTTATATTTTTTAAACCAATCCACATCCAGCATCAGCAATGCAATTGGGTGTTTATTGCGCATAGCTCGCAGCCATTCGCTAGCGAGTACCTCATCAAAGCGACGACGGTTGGCAATACCAGTCAGCCCATCCGTTGCGCTGATGGCAGCGAGTTTGCTGTTTGCCAGTTCCAGATCGCGGGTTCGCTCGTTGACGCGCTCTTCTAGCCGTTCATTATTTTCATGGACTTTACTTGCCATTTCATTGAACTTGGCAGAGAGCGCGGTGATCTCGTCTTTGCCTTCATAGGTCATGCGTATCTGATAGTTGCCAGTCTCGGTTTCTTTCATGATAGCGATTAGTTTTTTGAGCGGCATGGCGATACTGCGCGAGATCACCAGCGACAACATAATCGCAAAAATAAAACACAGTAATCCGATCAAAATCATCTTATTTCTAACCGACTCAGCCTCTGCAATCAGGTTGTGCAAAGGGATCGTGCTGATAACGTACCAGCCCGTGTTCGGGATGCGGGAAAAAGCAGCAAGATAGGTGCTGCTGCCTTGATCAGCATAAGAGGTAAAGTTGGTGTCAATACCGTTTTTAAGACTTGCTGCAACCTGCTCCAGAAGTAGCGGCTCAATCACCATATTGATCGCTTTATTCGATGACGTAATTAACTCGCCAGTTGCGCCGTTTACTACGAAGGTATTGGCATTACTTCCTAAATCAACGTTATCAAAAATAGTCGAGAAATAAGAAGGCTTTATGCCCACGAATAAGGTACCTGCCAGATAATTATTGGCTTTGATATGCATCGCCCGCAGCATGACCACACTTTTTTGTCCGGCTGAAATACTGTAAGTACACCAATACGGGCGGCCGTGCATGACTGGCGCTTTAGTGACGACGTCCACCACGCCTTTACCCAACTGCGAAAATACTTGTGAATCGAGGATACGATTCTCGCGGTCCAAAAAATATTTTTGATTGATATAAGTAAAAGAGCCGTATTTTTCTATTAAGGCTTTGGTCAGATCAGAGCGGGCAATGATTTTAGCCGCCTCGTCATCACCGTCATACTTGACGAGTGCATTTTGTACCCGGTCGGAGAGTACTAATTCTTCACTGGCAGTTTCTATTCTGCCCATTTGCAATTGGATATTTTTAGATACCTGCTTGACTATCTCCGTAGAAAATAACCTTGCCTTGTCTTGAATTGCCTTGCTCGATTCGAGATAAGAAATATAACCAGAAACAATCAAAGGCAATAACGACAGCAATATAAAAGAGATCGTCAGCCGATATCGGATTTCTATTTTTCTTAATCCTGATGAAAAAAAATCTAATACTCTGCGCATAGGTAATGAACTATTTTTATCGATTTTTTCTGTCGGAACTCCCACTTATTCAGCGATCGCAATTGCTCTCTCATGATTAATGTTCTGATGCTGGATGTATGGAAGACTCTTCTACCGTATCACGACAAATTGCACATGCTTGTCCACGACTCGAACGGTATAAACGATTAGTAATAAAAATGACCGTTGCTAGCAATGCCCACAAAGCTGATTCCCATGATGCCTGCCAAACTTCCCGGTGACGAGGAAGAACTGCCGACAAAAATATCAACAAAAACGTACAACAAAAAACGAGCAGAAACCGTTTAATCCAAAATAGAGTTCCCATTTTTCCTCTTATTTTAAAGAAAAATACACTTTATCTAAATGCCTCAATCTGAACGTAACATCGCACTATTAATCATTTTTCTTGGCTTCA
>NZ_JBEONQ010000086.1:0-9624 GCF_040544445.1 Undibacterium sp. GrIS 1.8
GTCACATGTGCCGCTTCAAACAAGAAAACCAATCGCAACAGTGGCCACACCCATGCTCGACTTTACTGGTTTGGGTATTTTGCAAGAAGCTCATAAATGAAATGTTTAGCAATTTTAGCGCAGCTTCATCAAGTTACTACGTTATTCCAACCAGTCCTTTTATCCGGCGGGTCTACCTCTGACTGGGGCAGATTTCTCGGGAAAATATTCTAAACAATTTTGCAGTTTGCTTGGTACGCAAATCATATTGCAAGCCTTACATGAATACGTATCATGTAGGGCTTGCAAAGCTATTATGGCGGATCTTAAACGGATTTGCCAAGCCAGACTGAGGATTACACACTAGCGGAATTAGATCGTTTTGGTCGGCAATAGGACACTCTCTATCCGCAAATCGCTTATTCATGGACAACGCACTGGGTTCAGCTGTGCACATTATTGAATATCTGCGAGACATCTGTGGGATCATTTACACGACAAATGCGATTGAGTCACGTCACAGCGTGATTCGTGCAGCGACAAAGTGCAGAAAGCTGTTTTGTAGAGTGAATCTGCCCCGAAAGTGACTTACATCAAGATTTTACAGACTGCAAAAATATGGACAATGCCTATCCAATATCTGCGATTCGCGTTGAATCGACTTATGATTAAAGTTAGCTAACTCATTCAAAAAACACGCTCATTGATTGCTCCGTGATACTTACACAGAATATAGGCTATTTGACAATAATTATGGATGTTGATAGTCTCGTTCTTACATTAACAGAATGTAACTGTACTTGTACGACTGTAGCACAGTAGGCACTATCTTGCATTTCGGTGAAGTCAGTAGATTTAGACTTACAATGACGCACTTTACACTCACCAAACTTTAAGTTTTAAATCTAACCCTACTCCACTAATGACATCCCCCCCGATTTCCCCGTTTTATGCAGTTCATACCATTTGGGTCCACAGACGTTTAATCACTGATATGGCGACACGAGATGCCTTAGGTAAATATAAAGGATCTAGCCTCGGTGTGCTGTGGTCGCTATTAACGCCAGTTTTTATGCTTACTATTTACACTTTCGTATTTAGTGAAATATTTCAGGCGCGTTGGACCGCAACGCACAGCTCTAAATCTGAATTCGCGATTGTCCTGTTTGCAGGCATGATTATGTTTAATTTATTTGCAGAGAATGTAAATCGAGCTCCGGGTCTGATTATAAGTAACGTGAATTTTGTTAAAAAAATCGTATTTCCATTGGAAATTTTGGCCTGCGTTAACTTACTATCTGCGATGTTTCATATGTTAATTAGCGTATTTGTTTTGCTGGTCTTTCAGTTCGCAATTACCGGCTATGTGCCCTTGACGATATTTCTTCTTCCATTTGTAGTTTTCCCACTTGCTTTAATTTGTCTTGGTACAAGCTGGTTTCTTTCGGCAATTGGGGTGTTTTTGAGGGATGTTAGCCAGACAATTGGAATTTTAGTTACAGGAATGATGTTCCTTTCCCCTGTTTTTTTCCCATTGTCCGCGATACCTGTGCGTTGGCAATTTTTTGCTAAGTTAAATCCTATGGTGTTTCCCATTGAAGCCGCGAGAGGGGTCATTGTCTGGGGCAATCAACCCGACTGGATCGAGTTAGTTCAATACACATTCTCAGCAATTTTTATCGCTTGGATCGGATTTGTTTGCTTCCAAAAAACTCGTAGGGGATTTGCGGATGTCCTCTGATTTGGCTGTTTCCATCAAAAATATCAGTAAGTGTTATCAAATCTATGAAAAGCCAAACGATAGGCTAAAACAAGGTTTTTTTTCTTTTGCCGCACGTTTGTGTCCGTTTAATACGTTGAAGCAGAGGTTATATTCTTTGGCGAATAATTCATCAAGGCAATATTGGGCGTTACACGACGTTAGCTTTGAATTGAAAAAAGGCGAGACTCTCGGAATTATAGGGAGAAATGGTTCTGGTAAAAGTACCCTGTTGCAGATTTTATGTGGGACGTTAAATCCGACTCATGGTGAGATCGTTGTTAATGGGCGCGTGGCGGCTTTACTAGAGTTGGGTTCTGGTTTTGATCCGGAATACACAGGTCGTGAAAACATTTATATGAATGGCCAATTGCTCGGTTTAAGCAAAGATGAGGTAGATGCGCGGATCGACGATATTATCGCGTTCGCTGATATTGGCGATTTCATTGAGCAGCCCGTTAAGACCTATTCCAGCGGTATGTTTGTGCGTGTGGCATTTGCTGTTATTGCTCATGTTGATGCAGATATTTTGATTATTGATGAAGCGCTTGCGGTTGGCGATGCATTTTTTACTCAGAAATGTATGCGGTTTTTGCGCGGCTTTATGGCGAAGGGAACGATACTTTTTGTCAGTCATGATACCGCTGCCATTAAGAGCTTATGCCAAAGTGCAATCTGGCTAGAGAAAGGTCGCACACAACTAAGCGGTTTTGCAAAAGACGTGTCGGAACAATACTTAGCTGCTTTTTATGAGGCTACTCAAGGTCAATCTGCCGTAGTGCAATTAAATTCGCCGGTCGCTTCTAAAATTCGTGCTGTAGAAAAGAAAGATCCCAGATTAAACTGGATTAACTTAAGTAACTTAAGAAATGACATTAAAGTATTTGAGTTCGATCAACATGCTGATAGTTTTGGTACAAAAGAGGCCAAAATTGTTTCAGTTGAATTACACGATCACAATATGAATCCTCTTAGCTGGATTGTTGGCGGTGAGCGCGTGGTATTAACTATTGCTGCCGCAGTTGCCCGAGATATTTATTCGCCAATTTTAGGTTTTTATATCAAAGACAAATTAGGTCAAGTTCTATTTGGAGATAACACTTACCTCACTTATTCCGAACAGCCACTTTCTGTCCAGTCTAACGTCAACATTTGCGCCGAATTTGAATTCGACATGCCGATTTTGCCAAAAGGAGATTACTCAGTTTGTGCTGCAATTGCGGTAGGGACAAATGAAACTCACACCCAGCTTGAGTGGGTTCACGACGCGATGATTCTCAGATCTGAGTCATCTTCAGCTACTACAGGATTAATTGGGATACCGATGCAAAATATTGGTATTAGAATCCTTGCTGAATAATTATTAAATCAATTTAAACCCTTAAATATAAATCATGCATACAAGTTCAATGGACAAAATGAAGGCGTTTCGAGATAAATATCTTGAAACAAAGAAGAATAATGAAATCGTCATTCTTGACATTGGTGCGCAAGAAGTTCACGTGAACGGCAGTTACAAGCCCTTATTCAGCGATCAGGAAAAGTGGAAATACCAAGGGGCCGATATGGTTCCTGGAAATAATGTAGATATCGTTTTAACGGATCCTTATGACTGGAGCCAGATCAAATCGAGCTCTGTTGACGTAGTGATTTCTGGACAGGCGTTTGAACATATTGAATATTTTTGGATCACAATGCTCGAAATTGCGCGAGTCCTGAAACCTGGAGGCATATGTTGTATCGTTGCGCCTTCATCAGGTTATGAACATCGTTACCCTGTTGATTGTTGGCGTTTCTATCCTGATGGTTTCAGTGCATTAGCCAAATACGCCAAGCTGGATGTGCTCGAGTCTTATACACAGTGGGAGGATTCTCCTTTGTATGACGACCACACAAATTGCTGGCATGACTCTGCACTTATAGCGAAAAAAACACGTGCATTTGGTATGCGAGACGTATTAAGACGTTTCTTAATTCAATTAAGTAGAAAACTATAGTATTGCATAAGATAAAAATACATCGGATGAGTTAAGAATCAAGCAATGGAAAATCACACTAAATACAGTAGGGATGTTATTCCTGACATAGAGGAATCGTTATCTAAGATTGTTGAAAAAATTAGCACTAATTCAGTCGTGTTAGATGTCGGATGCTCTAGCGGAATGCTTGGGCGCTACCTTGTAATGCAGAAGGAATGTGTAGTTGACGGTGTTGATTTAGACGGCGATGCAATCAATATTTGTCATCCTGTCTATCGAAAAGTAGCGATAAAAAATCTGGAAAATGATGATTTGCTTAATAGTTTTGCTGCAGAATCGTACGACTATATTGTTGTCGCGGACGTGATAGAGCATCTTAACCAACCAGCTAAATTATTAAGGCAATTAAGAATTTTAATTAAACCACATGGGACGATTTTATTTTCCGTACCAAATATTACGCACATAGCGGCATCTCTTGAGCTATTGGCTGGAAAGTTCAGCTATGCCCAAAATGGCCTTCTCGATAATACGCATTTACGTTTTTATTCTTATAAAAGTCTGCAAGCCAAACTAGCAGAGAGCGGAATATATCTTTGGGAATTAGATACGGTACAGAGAAATTTAACCGACACAGAGTACGGTGATGGACAAGTAAAACTTTTCCCAAGTGCTTGGCTAGACGCCATTATTACCAGTCGTCCGGATTCGCTCGTCTATCAGTGGATATTTCATACAAAAATTTATCCTAGTCTTGAACCCGTCAATGATATCGCTCGGTATCAAAAAAAGCTTATTAGCCCCATATTTACTACTGCACTTTATTTTTCTAGAGCACCGTCAGGAGGTTTTAATGAAGCAAATAAATTACCAGGTTATAAACATGAGGTGACTGTAAATGAATCTATTGTTGAATTTTATTTTCAAAACCAAAGTAACGAGCCATTGAGTCAAATTCGTATTGATCCAGCATCAGATATGAAGTCAATTTGGATTAAGCAGGCTCACATTATCAATTTAAATAAAGAAATTTTATGGCGGTGGTCCTCTAACGACGCAGACATCGAATTAGTTAACGCATATTGGACAGGTGTAAGTCCTGATCAAGGACGAATATTATGTTCAGAAAACGATGATCCCCAATGGTATCCAAAAATACCATTGGGGATATTGCGTGAGGTAAAAGCCGGTGATCAATTTTCAATGACGATCTGTGACAATGGCGCGACAATAGATGCTCAAATCGAAGCTGCTTGGAATAAACAAAAAAAAATAACTCAAAAAATAATTATTGACCAAACAGAAGCAGCATTAAAACAAAATACTCATATCCAGGCGCTTGAAGAAGAGTTGAGTAAGCGCACAAAAATTTCTGAAGAATTAACAAAAATTTCTGAAGAATTAAGAACACAACTTACTGAAAAAGAAGTCATTTTGCAAAGAATTTTGGATAGCCGCTCTTGGATTATTACCAAGCCTTTTCGCTACATTAACCGTAAATTGAAAATCGGTATTTTGGGGGCGTTGCAAACAATCATATTTGATGTATTTAGTTTTTTTTGGCGAATATTTCCTTTGCCCCGTAAGTGGAAAGGCATGTTAAAAAGTGCCTTAATCAGCAGTTTTCCATCTTTATTTGGTCGCTATCGTCATTGGGTTAATTCAGACCCGGTGCACGCTGGGTTGGCAAACTATGCATCCTTGCTAATTAGTGCTGAATTAACTGATGGCGCAAACGATATTGCAACTTATGTACCTCTGTTAGAGGCTGAGCCGTTGCAAAAAAAACAGGTGAAACTCATTTGTTTTTATTTGCCGCAGTTTCACGCAATACCTGAAAATAATGCATGGTGGGGTGAGGGGTTTACTGAATGGGCGAACGTTAAACCCGCCCAGTCTCAATTTGAAGGCCACTATCAACCACATGTTCCGGGCGAACTTGGTTATTACGATTTGCTAGATAGATCAGTTCAACGACGCCAAATAGAGTTGGCAAAGCTCTACGGAGTTGAGGGATTTTGTTTCTATTTTTATTGGTTTGGTGGAACCCGTTTACTTGAAAAACCGATAGAAAATTACCTGAATGATAGATCGCTAGATCTGCCATTTTGCTTGTGCTGGGCGAATGAGAATTGGAGTCGACGTTGGGATGGATTGGATCAAGAGATGTTGATTCAGCAGCAACATAGTCCTGAAGATGACATTGCGTTCATCGAACATGTAGCACGATACATGAGCGATGCACGATATATTCGTATAGACGGTAAACCTCTGCTAATTGTCTACCGACCAGGTCTGTTACCATCACCAAAAGAAACGGTTGCTCGTTGGCGTGTGTGGTGTAAAGAGAATGATATTGGTGAGATTTATTTGGCTTATACACAATCATTTGAAGTTGAAGATCCTACTGTCTACGATTTCGATGCTGCAATCGAGTTTCCTCCTAACAACTCGTCACCGCCCGACATTACTCATACTGTTCAACTTCTGAATAATGATTTTTCCGGTACCGTATACGATTCCAGAATATTTCTTTCTAGAAGCGAGGCTTATAAACAAACGGATTACACACTTTTTCGTGGTGTCTGTCCTTCGTGGGATAACACGGCTAGGCGAAAAAATAACGCAACTGTTTTTCAACATTCAACCCCAGCACAATATCAACGTTGGTTAGAAAACGCTATTCGGAACACTTTAAGGTATCAAAGTAAGCAAGATGAGCGTCTTATATTTATCAACGCATGGAATGAATGGGCTGAGGGCGCGCATTTAGAGCCGGATCAGCGATATGGATATGCATATTTGCAGGCTACGCGCGATGCAATTACTAAGACAACCTCGTCCCAAAGTAAGGCTATCCTGATAGTGACGCACGATTGCCATCCCCATGGTGCCCAATTTTTAATTCTTGAAATAGCTAGACAATTGAAGGAGAGTGGATTTTTAATTGCAATATTAGCGCTTGATGGTGGGAGTTTATTTGAAGAGTTTAACAAAATTAGTCCTACCTTTAACGCAAAAAAACAACCCCCTAAAGTTGTTCATGATTTTTTGAGGAAGTTAAACGCGTGCGGCACAATTGACGCAATCACTAGCACTGTTATTTGCGGAAGTATTCTGCCACTATTGAAATCAACAGGATTTCAAGTATTGAGTTTGATCCATGAAATGCCAGGGATTATCCGCGAAATGAAACAGGATGAGAATGCGAGAATAATTGCACATTTAGCCGATAAGGTAGTTTTTCCGGCATCTATTGTACATACGCTTTTCTGTGAGATCGCACCCGTATCGACGGAAAAGGTATTGATACAACCTCAAGGAGTATTGAGAAAAAATCCCTATAAAGATAATAAAAGTGAAGCGCATCGAGAAATATGTCTTAAGCACTCGTTGCCTGAAAATTCGCAGATTGTGTTATCGATAGGTTTTATGGATATGCGCAAAGGAGCTGATTTTTTTATTGATATTGCAAATAATATAATTCACACTTTGCCAAACGTTGTATTTATTTGGGTGGGGCATGCGGAAATAAGTTTTGAGCAAAAGCTTAAGGCTAAAGTGAAACAGCTGGATCTATCAGACAAAATTATTTTTACTGGTTTTGTCAGAGATCCAATGGCTTATTATGCTGCAGCATCAGTTTACGCACTTACTTCAAGAGAAGATCCTTTTCCAAACGTTGTTCTTGAGTCTGCAGAGGTTAGTGTTCCAGTGGTCGCATTTAAAGGAGCTTCAGGAACAGAGGAATTTATTCTCGAACAAGGTGGACGCATTGCAAATCACATTGATTTTGATACCAGTGATTTTTGCCGGCAGGTAAATGCTTTGTTGGACAGAGATCATAAAACCCAAAGTAGGGGGGGTCCATCTTTAAGGCAGTACGCAATTGACTTGGTTCATCACCTGAATGGTTTGCCTCGGGTCTCCGTGGTGGTACCAAATTTTAACTATGCTCAGTATTTAAAAATGAGACTGGACAGTATTGTTAATCAACAGTTTCCAATTTATGAACTGATAGTTTTGGATGATGCGTCTACCGATAGAAGCGAACAGGTAATCGAAGGATATTTGAATAAATGTAAATTCGATAATTTGTTGGTAAAAAATGAACTAAATTCTGGATCTGTGTTCAGGCAATGGGAGAAAGGTATTTCTCTTTCAAAGGGTGATTTAGTGTGGATAGCAGAAGCAGATGACTTGGCTGAGCCTGAATTCTTAGAGTCTCTAACCTCAGCATTTACTGATTCATCAGTGGTGATGGCATTTTCTCAATCGAAACAAATTGATGAGGAAGGAAGGGTGTTGGCAAATAATTACTTAGACTATACTCGTGACATTTCTTCTAAATGGGAAAAGAGTTATCAAACAGATGGAAAAGTAGAAATAGCAGAGGCGCTAAGTATTAAGAATACGATTCCAAATGTTAGCGGTGCAGTATTTAAACGAGAATCCTTAAGGAAGGTTTTTGATGAAATAGATGGAGACCTATATGATTACACTGTGGCAGGTGATTGGTTGCTTTATTTGAAAATTTTGTTAAACGGAAAAGTGTACTTTGAACACCGATCTTTAAACACGCATAGACGTCATCAACGCAGTGTAACCACTTCACTTAACGTCACAAGGCATCTCGAAGAGGTATGTAATTTGCAGAAGATAGCCAGATCACTAGTTGAACCCAGTAACGTTGCCTTGGTTAAAGCAGAACGATATCGAGAATATCTCCATAGGTATTTTGATATTCCGATGAGCAAAAGTATAAGTAATCAATGAATTTTTCAGAAAAAAAATATAACAAAGCAGTCATTTTAGGTGCCGCAGGTTTTTTGGGAATTAACCTTACAAACGCCTTAAGTAAAGCCGGATTTGACGTGACTTGCTTCGATCAGGTTAGCTCAAGCCATTGGCCTGAGGATGTAAAAACTATTCTGGGAGATTTTGTACATCCTTCGACAGAATTGATTGCAGAGTTGAATGACGCTTATGTATTTCACTTAGTGAGTTCTTGTAGGCCAAGCACGAATACGTTGAGCGCTGCAAAAGAGGTTTCTCTCGATTTAGTAACTACGATTAATTATCTAGAGCAAACTAAAGATCATGCTATTCAATGGATTTTTTTGTCTTCTGGTGGTACGGTATATGGCCAAAAAGATGCTGAATGTATAAATGAGTCAAGTCCAACAGAACCTATTTGCTCTTATGGATTGGTAAAACTCTCGATCGAGAGATACTTTGAGCTTTACAAGAGATTACATAAAACCAGCTATGTCACAATACGACTCGGAAATCCTTACGGACCTTGGCAAGATCCTAACAAGGGACAAGGTATTGTTGCTACATTAGTTAACAAAACAATAACAAATCAAAAAATTGAAATTTGGGGTGATGGTTCAAACGTCAGAGATTATATATACATCGATGATGCTATTGCCGGCATTATGAATGCAGCGTTCCACGGTACATCCGGAGAAATTTATAATGTAGGTACTGGGCAAGGAACGTCAATAATTGGGCTAATTGAAACAATTCGATTAAGTCTGAATCTCGATGTTACAGTCAGTCATGTTGATGCTCGGGCTGTCGATGTACGTAGCAACATTCTCGACTCTAGTAAGTTGCAATTACAAGCGAACTGGCAAATAGTCTTTGATTTGCAAGATGGGTTGCAGAAAACTGCCGAGTGGATCAAATTGACGTTGCCTCATTGACCGGTAAATGTCTTTTTTCTAAATTGACGGCTGAAATATCAAAAACTCATAGCGAGCAATTGCTATTTGTGCATTATTTGACAGCGTTACAAGGTGTTTTTCGAGCCTGTAAATAAATTTGTGTAAATGTCCACGGCCTATTAACCTCACCCGAGGAATTGACCGATGAATATTGTAATGGATAGAGACAAACTAA
>NZ_JBEONQ010000087.1:0-9318 GCF_040544445.1 Undibacterium sp. GrIS 1.8
GATCATTTTGGACGCTCCTTTCATTTAGGGGGTGTTGCCGCTCCCATTTTGGCACATCGATGCCGTTTGAAAGAGGGCGTCCATTCCATTAGAACACTGAGGATCTTCCTCACAAGATCATATATTAAATTTATTGCTTACAAAACCGTATCGCAAACTGGGATCAGCACCGGACTTAAGCCAAAATGGCGGATTAAATCCGGTAGTCGTCTGCAGTAATCGTCCTTAATAGCGAAGAGTTTAGTTCGGACTTAGTGAATAATCTTAGCCAGGAAATCACGTGCACGCTCAGAGCGGGCCGCATTAAAGAATTCATCCTTGGCGCAATCTTCCACGATCAGACCTTTGTCCATGAAGACGATGCGATTGGCGACTTTTTTGGCGAAGCCCATCTCATGCGTTACGACCATCATCGTCATACCTTCCTGCGCCAAACCCACCATAACATCCAACACCTCGTTAATCATTTCTGGATCGAGCGCAGAAGTTGGCTCATCAAACAACATGGCAATCGGATCCATCGACAAAGCACGGGCAATGGCTACACGTTGTTGCTGACCACCGGACAATTGGCCAGGGAATTTATCTTTTTGCGCAATCAGGCCAACACGGTCTAAATACTTAAGACCTTTTTCTGTCGCCTCTTCTTCTGAACGCCCCAAGACTTTGACTTGGCCTATGGTCAGATTCTGACGAATCGACAAATGCGGAAACAACTCAAAGTTCTGAAATACCATCCCGATGCGCGCACGCAATTTGGACAAATTGGTCTTTGGATCACCGACAGAAATACCATCCACCGTAATGTCGCCTTTTTGGAAAGGCTCCAGTCCGTTGACAGTTTTAATCAAGGTAGATTTACCAGAACCAGATGGGCCGCAGACCACAACGACTTCACCTTTAGTAACTTGCGTAGTGCAGTCAGTCAATACTTGGAATTGACCGTACCATTTGCTGACGTTATTTAATTTAATCATGATCTTCTCCAAACGTTTTTCTAAACGCTCTTTAAAATGTTTTTATCTAAATAAGTAATTGGTCAGCGAATAATCGCGACTTTTTCTTGTAATTTTTTAACCAGTGCCGACAACGCAAAACAAAGAACGAAGTACACGACGGCGACGAAGGAATACATTTCCACTAATCGTCCGTCACGTTGCGCGATCTTAGAAGCAGCGCCTACAAAATCAGGAATCGACAGTACATAAACCAGCGATACGTCTTGGAATAAGACGATGGTTTGTGTCAGCAAAACCGGGATCATATTGCGGAAGGCTTGCGGCAATACGATGTTACCCATGGTTTGCCAGTAGTTCATCCCGATGGCATAGCCAGCCCAGATTTGTCCGCGTGGAATCGACTGAATACCAGAGCGCATAATTTCGCAATAGTAGGCCGCCTCAAACATCACGAAGGTAATCAGGCAAGATGAAAACGCACCGACTTGCACAGGCTCTTTGGAACCGATAACCCATGCGCCTAAATAAGGCACCAAGAAATAGAACCAGAAAATCACCAGCACCAGAGGAATGGAGCGCATGATATTGACATAGGTCGTGGCGATAAATTTGATCGGCTTAATACTGGACAGGCGCATCATCGCCAACAAAGTACCAAGAACGATACCACCAGTCATCGCCAGAAATGTCAGTTCTAGCGTGAACGACATCCCTGTTTTAAACAGATAAACCCAAGAACGCTGAATGACATCAAAATCAAAATTACTAAACATGATTAATGTCCTCCCGCATTAGCAGAGCCGGACGTGATAAACCCTGGAACAGCGGTTTTCTTTTCCAATAAATTAGAGAGCATGATCGCAATGACCGATACCATTAAGTAGATTAGCGTAGCAGCACTAAACGCCTCAAATACCTGAAAAGAAAATTCTTGCATTGAACGCGCACTGGCAGTCAACTCCATCAAACCGATGGTCAAAGCGACAGAACTATTTTTAATAATCGCTGCTAATTCGTTGGTGAGCGCAGGCAAAATAATGCGGAACGCCATTGGCAACAAGACATAGCGATACGTTTGTGGGAGCGTTAAACCTAAGGCAGTGCCAGCCATTTTCTGACCACGAGGTAAGGCGTTGATACCCGCTGATACTTGAACAGCTACTCGTGCCGAGGTAAAGAAACCCAGACTCAATACCGCAGTAACAAACGGTGCATTCGGTAAAGACTTCAGCCAGTTACCCATTTCCGTCGGTACCAGTTCTGGCATGACGAAATACCATAAAAACATTTGTACCAGTAGCGGAATATTTCTAAATAATTCCACATACCCATTGGCAAGACGCGCGGCCCATTTATTCGGTGCGGTGCGTATGGTGCCGATGACAGCGCCTAAAAAAAGCGCAATGATCCAGGCTAAGGCTGCGGTCGCTAAGGTCCACAACATACCCGAGATCAATGAATCAAAATAGGTGCCGCCGCCATCTGGCGCCGCCTCCCAAAAGATATTCCAGTTCCAGTTATAGTTCATTCTTTGTCCCTTCCAAAATGGCCGATCATTTAACACTCAAAACAAAACGGGAGGCTTAGTGCCCCCCGTTATGCGATGGCTCATTCCATATTTTTATAAAATTACTTTTTCTTTTTCAATACTGCTTTTTGTGCTTCAGGAACAACGGCATAAGCTGATGGCTCGCCAGAATCCGTAGGCTTAGCAATCACCGCTTTAAATTGGTCTGACATTGGCCAGTTCAAAGAAATACCTTTAGGTGGGATTGGTTGTAAAAACCATTTGTGATAAATACGGTTGATATCACCTGAAGTCAGGACGTTAGCAACTGCTTTATCAACAACAGCTTTAAACGGTGCGTCATCTTTACGCATCATGATGCCGTACGGCTCAACTGACAGCGCTTCTTTGCTGATTTCATAATCAGCAGGTGCTTTGGAATTCGCTGCTAAAGACGCCAACAAAATATCATCCATGACAAAAGCGACAGCGCGACCAGTTTCTACCATCAAGAACGCTTCAGCATGATCTTTGGCTGGCAAAATATTAATGCCCAGATTTTGATCTGCATTGAGTTGGGTTAATTGCTTGAGGTTAGAAGTACCTGAGGTTGACACAACCGATTTGCCACGCAAGTCTGCCAAAGTTTTTACACCTGAGGATTTTTTAGACAAAATACGGTTTGCAGTAACGAAGGTAGTCGGTGCAAAGGCAACTTGCTTTTGACGTTCTACATTGTTAGTCGTGGAGCCGCACTCCAGATCGACCGTGCCGTTTGCCATCAAAGGAATACGTGTGGCAGAAGTTACTGGATTGAGCTTGACATTGAGTGCGGTCAAACCTAATTGTTTTTGGATTGCTGTGACCACTTTGAGGCACAGATCAACCGAATAACCTTGATATGACTGTTTGTCATCGAGGTAAGAAAAAGGGATGGAAGAGTCACGCACACCGAGGGTAATCGTGCCTGTTTCTTTAATTTTTTTCAGTGTTCCAGTTTCTTGCGCTTGTGCTGCACCTACAGTTCCTACGATTACACCAGCAGTTACCAGAACAGAAAATAATGTCGATAATTTCATACAGTCTCCAAGAGTTACATCGAAAATATTACATAACGAGTTTACCAAAACCACTTATACAGAAAACGTTTTTTCTCCCTTTTGCGGTACGTGATATTACTTACCAGTTGCATGTAAAAGACAGCTTAATGGAGTAAGTTTTTGATCTATTTCAGCACCGCAATTTTTTTGATTTGCCGACTTATTTTGTCGACTTCTTTTTTCCTTAGATTTCGCCAAATTAATCTGCCACTTTATCGGACGGGAAACGTATAGTGTCCCTCAACAAAAATCCCATTGGCATATTCAGATTGGTCGATTTGGGTGGCACCGGTTGCTGAAACCATTTTGTGTACAACTTGTTGATATCGCCATCTGCCATGAGGTTGGCGATTTCACGATCAACAAATGCCTTAAATGCAGGGTCGTCTTTGCGCAGCATAATGGCGTAAGGCTCAGTGGATAAACCATCACCAACAATGACAAATTTGCTTGGGTCTTTGCTATTGGCTCTTAAGCCATACAGCAGAACATCATCCATTGGGAAAGCTGCTGCCTGACCTGACTCAACCATCGCAAAAGAATTATTGTGATCGTTTGCCTCTACCAGCTTCAATCCAAGTGAACGTACTTTGTCGCGGTCACCCAAGAGTTTGACTGAGGTTGTCCCTTTGGTCGTGACAACGGTTTTTTCTTTAAGATCGGTCCAGTTATTGATGCCGGAATCTGCACGAACCAGCATGCGGGAGGTCGCAAAAAAATGTGGGATGGTGTAAGCGACTTGCTTGCGTCGTTCTGCATTATTGGTGGTTGAGCCACACTCCAGATCGGCTTTACCTTCAACAATACTTGGGATACGTGTGCTACCAGTTACTAATAAATAATTAACTTTGAGCTGCGGTAGTTTGAGTTCTTTTTTGATGGCGTCGACAATCCTGAGGCAGATATCGATGGAGTAGCCAATCGGTTTTTTGTTTTCAGATAAGTAAGAGAACGGAGACGACGCCTCACGATGAGCAATCGTGATCGTTTGGGTATCTTTGATATGGGTGAGCGTATCGGCAGCGTTTGCAAGCGTGACGCAACAACTCAGCACAAAGAACATGCCTATTTTGCTAATACTATGCTTTACTTTCATCTTGATTCCTCAGGTGATACAGAAGTTACTTCTGTGCAAAACTCAGGATGGTAAGTGCAAATACCCGTTTGACTCAACAGAAAAGAACTAATCCCACAAAACAATCTCATGCCTTGATATGAAAAAAATAAATTTACTCAAAGCAAGGTAAAAATATCAGCAAAATACGTGCCACAAACATGAAACTTACTACAACAATAAGGCAAGCCAAATATGACAAGACATCCATCACCGCAGAAGCGATTGATGGATGTTATTTTTCCACTATCGCTATGATTAATTAACCGATAGTGGAATGGTACGAACTATTTAATACTAGATATTATGGATATAAACCACGTACTTCGCGTGCTTGCAAAACTCGGGAACAACCAATAATAAACGCTGCAGTGCGCAGAGAGACATCTTTTTCTTCAGTGATTTGCCATACTGCGTTAAAGGCTTCTTTCATGATCCGTGTCAGGCGTTGATTAATCTCATCTTCTTGCCAGAAATAGCTAGAGAAATCCTGTACCCATTCAAAATAACTTACCGTCACACCACCGGCATTAGCAATTACGTCAGGCACGACCAATACACCTTTATCACGCAAAATATCATCGGCGACGGGCGTAGTTGGACCATTCGCACCTTCCAGAATAATTTTGGCGCGAATCTTGTTGGCATTGGCTTCAGTAATTTGCTGTTCTAGCGCAGCAGGGATCAGGATGTCACAATCAACGCCCCAGAAATCTTCATTCGGCAAAACTGCTTCTGCACCTTCAAAGCCCGCAACGCTGCCGACAGCTGCCACATGATCGAGCAATTTATGCACATCCAAGCCAAACGAGTGGAATACGGTGCCGCCGTGATCTTGTACAGCAACGATTTTTGCGCCAGCTTCTGCAAATAAACGACCGGCGATACCGCCAACGTTACCAAAACCTTGGACTGCGATTTTCGCGCCGGCGATATTTAAATTACGTTTCGCCGCAGCTTCGCAACCGACTACGAATACACCACGTCCGGTTGCTTCACGGCGACCCAAACTACCACCGAGTGAAATTGGCTTGCCGGTTACTACACCGGTAGCTGTGCGACCTTCATTCATGGAATAGGTGTCCATCATCCACGCCATCGTTTGTTCGTTGGTATTGACGTCTGGCGCAGGAATATCTTTATCCGGTCCGATGATGATGCCGATCTCTGAGGTGTAACGACGCGTCATACGCATCAGTTCGCCACGCGAGAGTGTTTTTGGATCGACACGGATACCACCTTTAGCACCGCCGTATGGTACGTTGACAGCAGAATTCTTAATCGTCATCCAAGCAGACAACGCCATCACTTCTGACAGGGTCACATCTTGGTGAAAACGCACGCCACCTTTACCTGGGCCGCGGGACGTGTTGTGTTGTACGCGATAGCCCTCAAAGTGAGAAATACTACCGTCATCGCGTTCGATAGGCACATCGACGATGAGAATACGCTTAGGACGTTTGAGGGTTTCTACCCAACGCGATAAGTGTCCGAGATAAGGGGTGACGCGATCAATTTGCTCTAAATAAACGGACCAAGGACCTGTCTCATGAGGGGTAAGATAAGATGGTATTTGGTGTTGGCTGGACATGGTATGTCTCCTGACTTGTTTGACTGACTTGTTTAATTAAATGAGTTAACGATATTCGACGTTCAATACTAACGACCAGAACTTGTTGATCTCTAAAACACGAACTTAATGTGACAAATTGCGACGCATTGCGACCCATCATTTGTACTTTAAAACGTTTTTTAAAAGCGGCATTCCGATAACGTGATGCAGTGTAGGACAACTGATCTCGCTGTCGCCAATGCTTTGTTTGCATGTATGTATGCAGCAAATGCATAGATATATTTAAGCCAGTTTTTTTGCCAAATAGTAGTGCTAAAACCTGACAAAAATCTTGCCAGATACATCGCAGGTCCGGCAATTATTTTTCATATTGACGCATTACAGTTCTTTTGATTCAGCTTATTTTTTGACTATTTTCTTAGCGAATTTCAGCTCCACTCCGCTATGAGCGCCGTGCAATTGCGCCAGATAATCCCAAAGCCGTCCAACGATTAATTTACCGGGGCGCTGGGTAGAAGGTTTCTCGCGGTAGAGACGGATTTCCATCTCTACTTCCCACGCATTAGACCCACCATCAGCACGCGCTAATTGTTTTTGCTTTAGCTCACGACTGACTGCGGACTCGGGCAAAAAAGCCACGCCTCGCCCTTCTAAGGCCATCATTTTTAAACCTTCGGCCATATCAGTTTCGTAGCATTTTTCAAAATGTAAAGGAATACGGGCGTCGTTTAAAATTAAGTCGACCATGCGCCCCAGATAGGCATTATTGGCGTACGCTAAAAAGGGTAAAGGCGAACGTTCTGTGCCGGGCAAGCTAAATTCTGGCAGACCAGCTTTAGTGCAACGAGCATAGGCGCGCAGTGCTTCAGAACCCATGCTAATCATCTCGTACTGACCAGAGTCCAGCAATAAAGGTTGGCGCGGATGGTGATAACACAGCAGCAAATCACAGCCACCCTCCACTAGACTCATCACGGCATCATGCACATTCAGTGCAAGCAAGCGACTATTGATTTCACCAAAAGCAGATTCCAGTCCGGTCAGCCATTTTGGTACATAGGTCAGGGATAAAGTGTGAGGTACAGCAAAATCAACTGTGGTCTGCGTAGTAGTACGCTTACCTCGCAATAGCGCGCGCGCATTGTTGATCTGCCCCAGCATAGCGATGGCTTGCTCATAAAAAATCTCACCCGCATGGGTTAATCTGGTGGGGTAAGAAGTGCGATCAATCAGATCGCTGCCCAGCCAGGCCTCCAGCGATTGTATGCGACGTGAAAAAGCCGGTTGCGTAACGTGTCGCAACTCGGCGGAGCGGCTGAAACTATTGGTTTCAGCCAAAGAGACGAAGTCTTCCAGCCATTTGGTTTCCATAGCAGTATCTTATGCTGATTGACGATCATCTGGCAAAAAAAACGCCACACGATGAGATTCAACTCAATGGTGTGGCGTCCTTATTTGCGTAACTTATTTTCTGCTATTTTAATGGTGTAGCTAATCAAGCTTATTAAAAGATACTACTCACTTCAGTCAGCTTGCCACCGACAGATTCATAAATGACGACCGTACCGTCTTTAATATCGCCCTTTGCATCAAACTCGATAGTGCCTTGGATTTTGCCGTCAAAAGAATCTTTCTTGAGCTCGGGGACAAATACTGCAGGATCAATCGAACCTGCTTTTTGCATAGCTTGTGCAAATACGTGGATACCATCATAAGAAATCGGCGACATGGCACCTGGCTCGCCATACTTGGCACGATATTTTTGAATGAAAGCAGCCCCGCCAGACAACCAAGACGGCGGCACACCCGCTACCGTGCAGAAGAAATTACGATCGGCGTTGCCCGCGGCAGCTTTGATTGTAGAACCCTCACATAAACCATCACCTACCAAAAATTTAGCGTTGGAACCGTTAGTGCGTAGTTCTTTTAACAAACCAAGGCCCACCGGTTCGTCACCGCCATAAATAATTACCTCTGGATTCAGATCAGTAATTTTTTTCATTAAGCTGCTGTAGTTGACTGTTGTTGGCGTAACAGACTCTTTGCCAGAATTGATTTTTTTAGCATCGAGCATCTTCAGCACCTCGGCCACCAAGCCGACGCCAAAGAGAGAACCATCGTCAACCACGAATACGGTTTTGGCTTTTAACTTCTCGGTCGCAATACGCCCCAATGTCGCGCCTTGCTCGATATCATCTGCACCAATACGGAACACTGTAGACAATCCGATGCGGGTGAACTGGGGATTAGTCGATGCCGACATTTGTGGAATACCCGCCTTGGCATAAATCGGCGCGGCCGGAATCGTGACGCCCGAATTAAAATGTCCATACACCGCGACCACACCCGCATCAACTAGCCTTTGGGCCGCAGCTTTGCCTTCGTCGGCGGAAGCTTTATCGTCCTCAATCACCAGGCTGAAATGCGCTCGTTTGCCTTTAATAAAAACACCATCCTCGTTTAGCTCTTCCACCGCGATTTGCGCGCCATGGGCAATATCTTGACCGTTGTGCGCCAAGGAGCCTGTCATAGGTGCCACGACACCGATCTTGACTTCTACCTGGCGACTGCAGGCGCTCACGAGTAAGGCCAGCAGTAATGCGGGAAACATCAGCTTTTGTGTTGGTACTTTCATTATTTCTCCTGAGCCTGGGATAATTCCACCCCATAGTAGGGGGATTATTTACAAATTAAATCTTGAATTTGAGACGATTTAAAAACTTTTAGAACGGACCAGATAAGCTGTTGCGCTGCGCAATTTTGCCTCTGTGTCAGAATACCTTTAAGCCATGACCATTGTTTATTGTATCTGCCGACGCGAGCTGAGCCAGTTCTAAGCTACCTATAGCAAACTTTGTGCCGACAATGCTTTGCGACAACTAGTTGATATCGGAACGGCAATAGCTTAGCTTAATATGACCTGAAGATGCAGTGATTTTAATATACTCCCCATTATTTTTATTAAAAACATGGCGGATTCAAGTACGAAGAGCAACATTGAATAAAAAGTCAAAGGGTCAGATGCGATAGCATTCTGCCTTTTGACCAGCCAGTCGAAAGTTGCC
>NZ_JBEONQ010000088.1:0-9249 GCF_040544445.1 Undibacterium sp. GrIS 1.8
TCGGCTATCGAACGCCGTTTGAGGTTTTTTATAATTTGGATATACTCCCACTAAAACTTACCTCCCGTTGCTCTTCGTAGCTGAATCCGCCTGCCCAATTTTCCAATCTTTCTATGGACACTCCATATATACAGGATGGGAGTATATATTTTGACTCTATCATCTAACAACGATCAATCATTATCAAGTACCTGCTAGTAGGACTTAAAGCGTGGTGCTCGTCTCCCAAGTATTTCCAGCATACGTATTGATAGATGTATTGACTTCGGTTAGGCCGCGTTTCAGACATACGCTGAATTTCTATTCAGATGCAGCGCGAGTATTGGTCACGAGTATTAGTCACGAGTAAAATGACGCTCAATGCTGAATGCTCAACATTCAATACAAGCAATAAGACCACAACAGAAAATGGCTGCATCCAATGCGAATATTATTAGTTGAAGACGACCGCAAAGCAGCGCGCCTGTTGGCCCGAGGCTTTCAGGAAGAAGGCTTTATTATCGACATCGCTCATACGGCGGAAGAGGGCGAGGAAGAAGCCTTCATCACCGACTATGATCTGATTATTTTAGACTGGATGCTGCCAGGTAAAGACGGCATAGATCTATGCCGCGATCTGCGGGCGCGCGGCAGCCAGACACCTATCATGATGCTGACAGCGCGTGACGCTTTAACTGACAGGATTACTGGCCTCAACACCGGTGCTGATGATTACCTGACCAAGCCCTTTGCATTTGAAGAATTACTGGCGCGTGTCCGAGCCCTGTTACGACGTTCTGAGATCAGTCGTCCCTTGATTTTGGCTGCGTATGATTTGACACTGGATCCAGTCAGCCACCGCGTCATGCGGGCAAATGTTTTATTAGACTTAACGCCCAAGGAATATGCCATCTTAGAAATCTTGTTGCGTCATCCGGGCGAGGTAATCAGTCGCGCGCGTTTGGCGGAACAAGTGTGGAAAGCTGACACCATTTCGCTGGATAATCTGATCGACGCGCATATCAGTAATTTGCGTAAAAAGGTAGACAGTAATAGCGACACGCCTTTGATACAAACCATACGTGGTCGCGGTTTTTGTATCAAGGCTGGCGCGCCAATCTAGCTTAGCGAACTTCGCCCCATCGTCATTAATTTTTTAACGCTGATCCATACAAGATGCCACCAAAAACTACCACCAGTCTGCTCAACTTCAGAACCCGATTGGTGCTGGTACATTTGGCTGTCATCATCACCGTATTAACGGTCGCCGCCTTTGCTGCACATCTGAGTTTGTCCCGCGCAGTCCACGGTCAGTTAGACGCAGCATTGCTAGCGCTGGCAGAAACTGAGATTTCTATGCTGGCTGAAAAAGGCCCGGTCAAAGTACACGACACGACGGCCGGACCTGCGCCGCCGTCCTTAATGCGCTTAGATCGCTTAGTACAAATCATTGATGCTAACGGACAGGTATTGGCACGCAGCGTCAACCTTGGTGCGGCAAAATTGCCGGTGCCCCCCGAGTTGTTATCGCGTTTGGCCGAAGGCAATACCGTGTTTGAAACCTTACCTAAATTTGGTGAGGAACTAGTGCGCATGGTCTCTATGCCGATCCGGGTCGATAACCGTTTAATGGCGATACAGGTCGCTGGCTCGCTCGATGACACCAGTCATGTAGTCGACTCCGCCAGCATCTTATTTATCATCATGGCGCTGACCCTGATCGTCGCCGTTGGCGTTGCAGGTGTGTTGCTGACCCGCCGTGTATTTAACGCGATTGATAATATTGTGCGAGAGGCGCACCACATCGGCGAAGCAAATTTCGCCGAACGACTGCCACATCCTGGTACCTCTGACGAGATCGGGCGCTTGGTCGATACCTTGAATGAAATGCTGGATCGTTTACAACAAAGTTTTGAGGTACAGCGACGATTTACTGCCGATGCTTCACATGAATTACGTTCACCTTTATCCCGCTTAAGAATGGAACTGGAAGTCACCTTGCGACGACCGCGCGAACCTGCTGATTATATTCAGGCGCTGCATTCTTGTATGGAAGAAGTAGAGCGTTTGAGTTTGCTGGTAGAAGAATTATTAACCCTGGCGCGGATCGACGCCGGTCAGGAGCGTAATACCTCGGAAGTCGTCTGCCTCAATCAACTGGTGGATGAGGCGGCAAGCCGTATGGAGGCCATAGCCTCGGAGCGCGCAATACGGATTAGGATTACGCCTTCGCCAGAGGTCATGGCACGAGTAGCGCGTGGTTCTGCCAGCTTGGTGATTGCCAATTTACTAGACAACGCGGTCAAGTTTTCTCGCCACGGCGGGAATGTGGTGGTGACGCTTGCAGACGAGGGAGGAATGGTCAGTATCAGTGTATCCGACACAGGGCCAGGGATTAACCGCGAAGAATTACCGCACTTGTTTGAGCGGTTTTATCGCGGTACCAGCACCCGCGCGGAAGAAACACCAGGGGTTGGCCTTGGTCTCGCATTATCGCAATCTATTGCCCACGTATATGGCGGACGTATTGAGGTTGCCAGTTCTTCTCAGCCCTCACAATCAGGTACGCAATTTACGTTTAAGCTGCCCAAGCCTGCTGACTTGCTGTGAAATCGATAGCGAACAAAAAAGCCACGATGATTCGTGGCTTTTTGCTTTCTTTGCGTAAGTCCAGTATTACATGCTTGGATAGTTTGGCCCGCCGCCACCTTCAGGCGTAACCCAGACGATATTTTGCGTCGGATCTTTGATATCGCAAGTTTTGCAATGTACGCAGTTTTGCGCATTGATTTGCAAGCGATCTGCACCCTGATCAGTTTTGACAAACTCATATACGCCAGCCGGGCAGTAGCGCGCTTCTGGTCCTGCATACTTGGCTAAGTTGATGCCAACCGGCACGCTCGCATCTTTCAACGTCAGATGAATTGGCTGATCTTCTGCGTGATTGGTGTTAGAGATAAACACCGACGATAAGCGATCAAAGGTGAGCTTGCCATCTGGCTTTGGATACACAATCGGCTCGAACTCGGACGCAGGGCGTAGACATTCATGATCGGCTTTGGAATGATGCAAAGTCCAAGGTGCTTTGCCGCGTAAGACCATTTGATCCAGCCAGACCAGCGGTGAACCGTAAGTTCCTTTTTTCAGCAAAGGTTTGACGTTACGTGCTGTGTGCAGTTCTTCATGCAACCAGGATTGTTCAAAGGCCGTAGAGTAGGCGGTCAATTCGTCATGCTGACGTTGTGCTCCCAGCGCGTCAAACGCGGCAATCGCTGCCAGCATGCCGGTTTTGATCGCAGCGTGACTACCTTTAATGCGACTCATATTCAAAAAGCCAGCATCGCAACCAATCAATGCGCCACCTGGGAACACCAGTTTAGGCAGAGATTGTAAACCGCCCGCGGTGATTGCTCGTGCACCATAAGAGATGCGCTTACCGCCTTCAAAGAAACCACAAATTGCCGGATGCGTTTTAAAACGTTGAAATTCCTCGTAAGGCGACAGGTAAGGATTTTCATAGGCCAAACCAACGACATAGCCGACGGCAACTTGGTTATTTTCAAGGTGATACAGGAAGGAGCCACTGTATTGATCCATCAGCGGCCAACCTGTGGTGTGGACGACCAGACCAGGTTTATGTTGCTTAGGATCGATTTCCCATAATTCTTTAATACCGATGCCGTAGGATTGCGGATCTTTACCTTTATTTAAGTCATATTTAGCCATGACCTGTTTACCCAAATGACCGCGCGCACCTTCTGCAAACAAGGTGTATTTGGCATGTAGTTCCATTCCTAACTGGAATGCTGGAGACGCTTCGCCGTGGCGATCAACACCCATATTGCCGGTAGCTACCCCTTTGACAGAACCATCATCGTTGTATAGTACTTCTGCAGCGGCAAAACCCGGGAATACCTCCACACCCAGGGTCTCAGCTTGCTGCGCCAGCCAGCGGGTGACATTGGCTAAAGAGACGATGTAATTACCATGATTCTCGAAACAGGCGGGCAACATCCAGTTCGGCGTTTTAAATGCTTTTTTCTCCGTCAATACCAAGACGCGATCTTCAGCCACTTCGGTATTCAGCGGCGCGCCCATTTCTTTCCAGTTGGGGAAGAGTTCCGTTAAAGCTTTTGGGTCCATCACTGCGCCAGACAAAATATGCGCGCCGGGCTCGCCACCTTTTTCCAGAACGCAGACAGAGACTTCGTTGCCTTTTTCTGCTGCGAGTTGTTTGAGCTTGATCGCAGCGGACAATCCGGCAGGGCCGCCGCCGACAATAACGACGTCATATTCCATCGCATCGCGCGGACCGAACTGCTCTATTAGACTTTGTGTCATGGCTATAATCGCTTTCAGAAAATTTACGAACGAACGTGCTTATTTGTTGTCGGTATGGTATAGCTTAGGGATGTAATGCGCAAGCTGAGCAATTCTTCTAATTAATCGTTGTCAATGCGGTTGTAAATACGCTTACCAGTGCGCTTACCAACGGATTGGTAAATAAATTCAGTCTTGCTCCGGCAATTCTCCGACAACCATGAATTGCTTATTTTTGTTGTGCATGGATTATCGCAGAGGGTGAAATAAGATGCAGCACTTTCATGATTTTGATCGATAAAATGGAAGTTTTAAAACACAAGCATATTGTCTATGTCATCATAGCGGCACATTCAAAATGATATGGTTCCAGGATTTACGCAAAACTGTTCCGGCGAGCTGGCGCCTGTTAAGGTTCCAGTAGGTAAAAGGTGAGTAATTTTGCATAAGTCTTGGCATATCGAACAATGTACAAAACACGTAGCACTTTCAGCAAATTTTTAGTCGGAGAATCTGATGGGTATTGAAGTTAATTTCGAAGGAAAAATCGCTCTGGTGACAGGCGCCTCCAGTGGTCTTGGTGCTCGCTTTGCAAAAATTCTTGCACAAGCCGGGGCACAAGTCGTGCTGGCTTCGCGCCGGATTGATCGCTTGAAAGAGCTGCGGGCAGAAATCGAGGCTGAAGGTGGTGCTGCACATGTTGTGACATTGGACGTCACCGACTATGCCAGTATTAAATCAGCGATTGCCCATGCGGAAACCGAAGCCGGTCCTATCGATATCCTGATCAATAATTCTGGTGTCTCAACCACACAGCGTTTGATCGACGTCACGCCAGAAGATTATGCCTACGTAATGGACACCAATCAGCGCGGCGCTTTTTTTGTTGCGCAAGAGACGGCCAAGCGCATGATTGCCCGCTACAAGGGCGATCCTAAAAAACAGCACAGGATTATCAATATTGCTTCTGTCGCAGGTTTGCGTGTATTGCCACAAATCGGTATTTATTGCGTCAGTAAAGCCGCAGTGGTACACATGACAAAATCCATGGCGGTCGAGTGGGGCAAGTTCGGTATTAATGTGAATGCGATTTGCCCAGGCTATATTGAGACAGAAATTAACCAGGATCATTTTAAAAGTGAACAGGGTCAAAAGCTGATTGATATGCTGCCAAGAAAACGGGTCGGTATGCCAGAAGATTTGGACGGTTTGTTGCTGTTGCTGGCCGCAGAAGAATCACGCTTTTTGAATGGAGCGATAGTAACGGCAGACGATGGAATGAGCGCGCAATGATAGGCGAGAAAGTACTTGATAAAAAGTTGGTGTACACCGTGACAATTCCAATTCGCTGGGGCGATATGGATGCATTGGGACATGTCAATAATACTGTGTACTTTCGCTATATGGAGCAGGCCAGGCTGGAGTGGCTGACGATGCTGGGTTGTTTGCCCGATGAAAACGGCAACGGTCCGGTCATCATCAATGCCCACTGCACATTTAAAAAACCCTTGAAATATCCTGATCAGGTTGAAGTCTGTACCTACATCGGCGGTGCAGGCCGTAGCAGTTTTGAAACCATCCAAGAAATGCGCAGTGTCAGCGATGGTTACACGCTGTATGCAGAAGGTGGAGCCAAGGTCGTGTGGGTCGATGCGCAAACGCAAAAGTCCACCGTACTTCCAGAATCGATTAAGGAAAAACTGACTGAGCTGAAAACCGCAGTGAAGTCGGCAAATAAGCCAGCACGACGTGTGAAGGCGGTATAAATGAACGTTGAATACACCTGAATCTAATAGTCAGCTGACTACTTCAACACACATGAAGCTGAGTTGTAATCTGTCTCCAGGGATAAGCAACTCAGCTGACGATTCGTAATAATTTATGTACTAGTTCGCTGGATGTTGCCGCCGTAAATTTACGCATCAGCTTTGCTCTGTGCATCTCCACCGTTCTTGGACTAAGCCCAATTTGCCGCGCAATCAGCTTGCTGGTTTTGCCTTCTACCAGCAGGGCGGCGATTTCTCTCTCGCGCGGCGTTAATTCTGCTGTGACTGAGCGTTTAGAACTCAGATCTTCAAATGTCCAGATTCCCTCCGCGTGAGCATCTTCTTTATGTAACCCCCGGCCTGAGACATGGCACCAGAATAATTCTTGATTGGCTCGTTTCATGATGCGCTCGTCTGAGTAAGAGCCTTTGGCATTCATGATCGGCGTGATACGCGCACCGGTACGTTCAAACTCATCTGGCGACGGGTATAAAATTAAAAATGATTGTCCCAGTAATTGTTCTTTTTGGTAGCCAAACATCTGCGCCAGATCATCATTGCAAGCGCGGATAATGCGATTTTGTGAGACGCATAGTCCGACCGGCGCGTACTGAAAAATCGTTTCAAAATTAATGAGCTGCGCTTCGGTCATGGAGTTTGAGCTGCTTATTTGGGGTAATTTGCGATAACTTAAGCTGACTAATTATTCGGTATTTGTCAGGTATTTTTACGGTATTGCGCTGTATAGAGTAGCATCATATGCTTGGCGATAAAACAAAACTTCAGTATAAAGCGCGGGTAGCAAAAAACTCACGCCAGTATCGTGTCGGACGCTGTATTTCAATAAGAGTTTCAACAAGAGTTTTAATATAAGAAAGGGACAACATGAACAAAGTTTATCCTGACGCTGCCAGTGCCTTGGCAGATATCGTCAAAGACGGACAAACCGTGGCGGTAGGCGGTTTTGGTCTGTGCGGTATCCCCGAGGCGCTGATCGCTGCCTTGCGCGATTCCGGCGTACAGAATTTGACGGCAATCTCCAACAACGCCGGTGTGGATGGCTTTGGTTTAGGGCAGTTATTGACTACGCGCCAGATCAAAAAAATGATCGCCTCTTATGTCGGTGAGAACAAAGAATTTGAACGTCAATATCTGGCCGGTGAGTTGGAATTAGAATTTACACCACAAGGTACTCTGGCCGAAAAACTACGTGCCGGCGGCGCAGGTATTCCAGCATTTTTCACCAAGACGGGCGTCGGCACCATCGTCGCTGACGGCAAAGAAATCCGTGAGTTTGATGGCGCACAATATGTCATGGAGCGTTCTTTAGTTGCCGACGTATCACTGGTCAAGGCCTACAAGGCAGATAAATCAGGCAATCTGGTCTATCGCAAAACGGCACGCAACTTCAATCCCAATGTGGCAATGGCAGGCAAAATCACCGTGGTTGAAGTGGAAGTCCTGGTCGAAATCGGTGAGATTGATCCTGATGATGTTCATACGCCAGGTATTTTTGTCCAACGCATCGTCGTCAACGCGACCCCGGAAAAACGCATAGAACAGCGCACTGTTCGCCCAGCAGAATAAGGAGAACAAAATGGCATGGACTCGTGATGAGATGGCTGCTCGTGCAGCAAAAGAATTACAAGATGGTTATTACGTCAATCTGGGCATAGGCTTGCCGACACTGGTTGCCAATCATGTGCCACAAGGCATGGAAGTATGGCTGCAGTCAGAGAATGGTTTGCTAGGTATCGGCCCTTTCCCGACGGAGGATGAAGTTGATCCTGACATGATTAATGCAGGTAAACAAACCGTAACGACCTTGCCAGGTTCGTCGATTTTTAGTTCTGCCGACTCGTTTGCGATGATACGTGGCGGCAAAATCAATCTGGCGATTTTGGGCGCAATGCAAGTCAGTGAAACCGGCGATCTGGCCAACTGGATGATCCCAGGCAAAATGGTTAAGGGCATGGGCGGTGCGATGGATCTGGTGGCAGGTGTTGGTCATGTAGTGGTGTTGATGGAGCATGTCGCCAAAGGCGATGCGCATAAAATCCTGAAAAAATGTAATTTGCCATTGACCGGTGTAGGCGTCGTCAATCGTATCATCACCGACCTGGGTGTGATTGATGTCACACCCAGCGGTTTGAAATTAATCGAATTAGCCAGCGGCGTGACTAAGGAGGAAGTGATTGCAAAAACCGAAGCGTCATTGGATGTCAGTGCGCTTGCTTAATCAGAACTAGTTTGTATGATTTGGTGATTTTTCGGTTCGGTAAAGTCGCTAGTCTACGTTGCCATACAAACTCAGTACATGAAAAAAATGCCAGCACTTCTGCTGGCATTTTTATTGCATCATTGATTGTTAGAAATTATATACTGGTGCTATGTATATTAATATTCAACGATGTTGTCCATATTTTAATTGGACAATAGAAGGCCTGTTTAAGATACTCCCTTTGTTATTTGTTATTTGTTATTTGTTATTTGTTATTTGTTATTTGTTTTTTGGCAGGTCTAATGGCTTAATATCGCCGCAGTCTGCGGATAACCATTTGCTCTTGGTTTCGCTATGCATATTGATGGGTTTATCGTTAGCGATTCCCTTAAAATCAAAAACTGACTGGACGCTATCGTCGCCAAGATAAGTGCCTGTAACTTTGCCGCTACCTTTCATCTCTGGTTTATCACAGACCAAATCCATAGACCAGGTATTGCCATTTTTCTGGATATTTTTTGACTGACAACCGGATTGATCTTTGAAGTTGACTGGCGGTTGATCGCGGTCTGCCATTTCCTTTGTGATACACATCTGAGTCGTCATCCCACCGTTTTGCATATTGGGGATTTTGATTCCCATCTGTTTCAGTTTTTCTAGTTGTTCTGGTGGAATGGTCGGCATATTTTTCATCGCGTCGGATTGTATGGTCACTTCCCACAGCCCAGCTTTGGATTTTCCGGCGGCTTCCGCATTGCTGACTAAGGATAAGGCGCAGAGCGATAAACTGATTAATTGGATGGTGCTACGCATAACATTTCCTTTGAATATGGATGACAATAAGTCAATGTAGTTGCTAGTCATGCAAAATGAGGTTCTTGCAAAACGAAACACCGGAGAGTAATTTTATTGCGAGAAGCGCAAAATAGATGAGAAAGGAGCGGCCATTTCTGGCAAGATGAA
>NZ_JBEONQ010000089.1:0-8458 GCF_040544445.1 Undibacterium sp. GrIS 1.8
ATCAAAAAAATGGACGATGCCCATTCAGAATTGGCGTATGGCGCTGAATCGATTTATGATTGAGTTTGGTGACCGTATTCAACAATACGACCACTTAACAATACGACCACTAAGTTGTTCCGTGGCATTTACACAGAATTTCTTACAGGCTCAAAGTGTCTGTTTGATCAGCGCTTTATAACAAAAAACGGTGTCTTAAAAGACACCGTTTTTTTGTTTAATCGGCTAGCTTATAAACTATGTATTTTATACAGCACGTCTCATTTTTTGTGCGACATAAGTTTTAACTTCTTCCGGTTGATCTACCAGTTTGACGATCGCGAAGGTGCAGTTGTCGCCATGTCCGTCCGATCTTTCACGTGCTTTTCTGATGAGTAGTTCAGATGCCTGACGTGGGGTATTTGCTGCAACTGCGGCGGACAATTCTGCATCAGTAAAATAATGCCAAAGCCCGTCAGAGCAAATCAGAAAAGAGTCACCTGCTTTTAAATCACTACGTTGTCCAAAACCGATATAAGGTGCGGTTGTGCTTGAACCTAAAACATTGACCAAAATATTTGACATACGATGGGTCTTGGCCTCTTCTGCAGTGATTTTCCCTTCGTCAACCAAGCGTTCAACGTAGGAGTGATCTTTGGTTCTCTCCGCAAAGTTAGGGCCACTAAAGCGATATAAACGAGAATCGCCAGCATATGCCCAAATTGCCTCTTTATTAGGAGTAATTACCAGCGCGACAAATGTACTGTGAGGTTCTTTTTCAGATGAAACGCCGCTAAGTTTAATAATCGTGTGGGCTTCATTAACGATGCTTTCTAATAATTGTTTTACGTCGTTAGTAGGATAAAATTCATCAAACAAAAATTTTGAAGTGCGAATCACCTGTTCTGCCGCTAACGCACCGCCACTCTTGCCGCCCATACCATCAGCGACCACTGCCATCATATAGCCAGGGGCATGCGGTGCTGCGAATAAGGCAGCTCTGTCCTGTTGTTCTTTCCTGTCACCAATGTGTTGTCCGGTGCCAGCTTCGATCTTATATTGGCTCATACGTCTTGGTAGATTAAACTAATGTAAATCAGTAATAAGCAGTAATAATTGATGATAAACAATTTTCACGAATACTGTTGCCCAAATTAAACTTCATTCTACTCGCAACCGGACGACTATGAGCCATCCAGAACAAATACAACAGCGCATTATCGAGCTGGAAGTCGAACATCGTGACTTAGATATCGTCATTGATACCTTGATTAAAGATATTAATCATGACGAATTGCAATTACGTCGGCTTAAAAAACGTAAATTACAACTCAAGGATCATATTACTCTTTTAAAAATGCAAATGATGCCAGATGTACCTGCTTAATACCTTGTTTTTTTTGCACTCGCGAAAGTTAAAATAGAAATCGCCTCTGAGGCTATCATTTATACGCGTTTGATCTACACGCACATCGTCATCACCGACATCACTGGCACCTTTTATTTTGACTGAACAGACACAAGAAACGAATGCTCCGGGCATTCATGACGACGAAGTTGAACAGATTTTTGGATTGACGGGCGCTTTAAGTACTTCGATTAAAGGATATCGTCCGCGTCAGGCGCAAACCGAAATGGCAAAAGCGATTGCCAGCGCGATCTCCGGTCAAAAAACCTTGCTGGCAGAAGCGGGCACTGGTACCGGTAAAACCTACGCCTATTTGACGCCGGCCTTGCTATGGGGCGGTAAGGTCATTGTCTCTACCGGCACCAAAAACTTGCAAGATCAGTTGTTCTTGCGAGATATTCCCATGATTAAAAAGGTGTTAAAAGCACCCGTCTCGATTGCTTTGCTCAAAGGTCGTGCTAACTATTTGTGTCATTTTCACTTAGAGCGGACTCTGCAAAATGGACGTCTCACATCGCGTGAAGATGTTGGTTATCTGCGCGATATTTCCCGATTTATGAAAACCACCAGCAGCGGCGATAAAGCCGAGCTGGCGCGCGTCCCAGAAACCGCATCGGTCTGGAATCTGGTGACCTCCACTAAAGACACCTGCATGGGGTCGGAGTGTCAGTACTATCAGGATTGTTTTGTCATGAAGGCGCGTAAAGAGGCGCAGCAGGCCGATGTGGTGGTGGTTAACCATCATTTGTTTTTTGCTGACGTGGCCTTAAAAGATACTGGCATTGCCGAGTTACTGCCTTCTGCTAACACGGTTATTTTTGATGAAGCACATCAATTGCCAGATACCGCGACGTTGTTCTTTGGTGAAACGATATCCACTTCGCAGGTCTTGGAATTATGTCGCGATGTGTTGGCAGAAGGCCTGTCTCATGCCCGTGACGGCGCTGAGTGGGCTAAGCTGGTGGCGCCGGTCGAGCGTGCAGCACGCGATTTGCGCCTCGCATTTCCTCAAGATATAGTGCGTTTATCATTGTCGCAAATTGCGCCGTCTAGTGAGTTTTTTCCTGCCTTAGAAACACTCAAAGATGCGATGGATGACATGATCGCCGTGCTGGAAAAACAAGCTGTCCGTGCCGAGACACTGGAGCAATGCCGTGTCCGTGCAATTGATCTGAACAGCAAGATCAATGACTGGAAAGAACCCGAGCCACCAAAAAGCAATTCTACTAAGGCGGGTGTCGCTGATAAGTTAGAAAAGGCCGACTATGTCCTGTGGGTAGAAGCGTTTTCTACTTCTTTGCAATTACATCGGACGCCGTTATCGATAGCGCCGATTTTTAATAAACAGCGAGAAGGTGTGCCGCGCACCTGGATTTTTACCTCGGCGACGATGGCAGTCAAAAATGACTTTACCCATTTTGTGTCACAAATGGGCTTATGGAACGAACCCGCCAGAACTTGGCCTAGTCCGTTTAACTATGCCGAGCAAGGGATTTTGTACGTACCAGAGGGCATGCCGCAACCAAATTCACGTGAATATACCGATGCCGTTGTGGATGCCGCTTTACCTGTCATCGAGGCTGCTGGCGGTAAAACCTTTTTATTGTGCACCACGATTAAGGCAGTCAAGCATTGTGCTGAACGCTTGCGGGAAGAATTCCAACAACGTGATTTGCCTTTCCCCTTATTTGTCCAAGGTGATGCCGGACGTACTGAATTGTTAGACCGGTTCCGCGCAGCTGGAAATGGCGTGCTGATAGGAAGTCAAAGTTTTTGGGAGGGCGTTGATGTGCGTGGCGATGCTTTGTCGCTGGTCGTGATCGACAAACTACCGTTTTCGCCGCCGGATGATCCGGTGTTGGCGGCGCGTATCGAGGCCATGGAGAAAAAAGGCTTGAACGGTTTTGTGCATCATCAACTGCCCGAGGCGATCATTAATCTGAAGCAGGGCGCAGGCCGCCTGATTCGGGACGAGACGGATAAAGGCGTATTGATGTTGTGCGATCCTCGCCTGATCTCTAAGCCCTATGGCAAACGAATCTGGCAAAGCTTGCCTGCGTTCACCCGCACCCGTGAACTCAGTGTAGTACAAGACTTTTTTAAACGGCTGGTAGACGCGCCAAAGTTAGTTGAGTAACTATACTCTGGGGTAGTAATTTTTAATCGTCCAGGGATTATATGGACAATACGATGTATTAATGAATATTTTTTTGGGAGTATATTTATATTGCTGTAAAAGAAAACAGCTGATTTAAATTTTTACTCCATAAAAAAGGGACGCAAATTGCGTCCCTTTTACTTACTCAACCGCTTAGTCGTTCAGCGATTGAGTAATTTGGATTACCAGATTGATACGCGCTCTGCTGGCGCCAAATACATCTTGTCGCCTTCTTTCAAATCATAGGCCTTATAGAAAGGACCCATGTTGCGCAAGCTGCCGTTTGCACGGATTTCGCCAGGTGAATGTGGATCTGTTTTCAACTGAACGATAGTCGATGCTTCACGCATTTTGCCACGCCATACTTGAGCAAAGCCCATGAAGAAACGTTGATCGCCTGTTAAGCCACCGATGACGGGTGCTGGTTTGCCGCCCAGTGATAAATGGTAGGCTTTGTAGGCGATTGCCAAACCAGAGTTATCTGCAATGTTTTCGCCCAGAGTCAGCTCACCATTCACAAAGTAGCCAGGGATAGGACTGAACGCGCTGTATTGCTTGACCAATGTCGCTGTTTTAGCCGCAAATTTCACGTGATCGTCTTTGGTCCACCAGTCACGCAAATTGCCTTTGCCATCATATTGCGCACCTTGATCATCAAAACCATGGCTAATTTCATGGCCGATCACCGCGCCGATGCCGCCGTAGTTGACTGCGTCATCTGCTTTGGCATTGAAGAATGGTGGTTGCAAAATCGCTGCCGGGAAGACGATTTCATTCATCTCCGGGTTGTAATAGGCATTGACTGTCTGTGGTGTCATACCCCATTCGTCACGGTCGATAGGTTGACCTAATTTATTTAATTCCACTTGGGAAGCGAACAAACGAGCATTGCGCAAGTTGGCAACTGCATCGCCTTTGACGATATTCAACGCAGAGTAATCACGCCATTTGTTTGGATAACCAATTTTGGGCATGAAGGTTGCCAGTTTGGCTTGGGCTTCTTTTTTAGTTTCTGGACTCATCCAATCCAGCGTATCGATACTTTGTTTGTAAGCTAACAGCAGATTGTTGACCAGTTTTTCCATTTTGGCTTTGTTCGCCGCTGGGAAATACTTTTCTACGTAAAGTTTGCCCAAGCTTTCGCCCAAACCAGAGTCAACCAGACGCACGCCACGTTTCCAGCGTTCTTCTTGTTTTGGCACACCACGCAAAGTTGTGCTGTAGAAACCAAAGCTTTCGTCCACAAATGCTTTTGGCAATTGGCTGGCAGCAGAGCTTAACAAATGCCATTTGAAATACGTTTTCCAAGTCTCCAGCGATGTGTTTTGCAGCAGCGTGTTAAATGCTGTCAGATAAGTCGGCTGGCTGACAATCAGGTAATCGATCTTGCCTTGTACTCCTAATGCTGAGAGGTAACCTGTCCAGTCGTAACCTGGTGTTAATGCATCGAGTTTGTTAAGTTCGATTTTGTTATACGCTTTGATTGGATCACGCAGTTCTACTTTGCTCCATTGGATCTTGGCAATTTCTGTTTCTAATGCCAGGATTTCAGCCGCATTTTTTGCTGCGTCTTTATCACCAGCCATGCTCAGCATTTTTTCTACATGGATAAGATATTTCGTGCGCGCGTCTTTGAGTTTGACGTCGTCATCTTTTAAGTAGTAATCGCGGTCCGGCAAGCCCAGACCCGATTGGCCGATGTCAAGCACATATTTGGTGGAATCTTTATTATCCTGGTGTACGCCGACATCCAGCGGAGCACCAACGCTAATGCGGTTAAGACCGGCGATAAATGCCGGTATTTGTTTTTTATCGGTGAGCGCAGCAACTTTGGCAAAATCGCCTTCCAGTGGTTTCAGCCCCATGGATTCAATCTTGTCGGCATCCATGTAGGTCGTATACATATCACCGACTTTGGCTGCCTCAGAACCTGCTTTAGGTTTTTGCTTGGACAAACCTTCAATAATGCTGCGCATGCGTGGAACGGTCGCTTCGCGCAAATCGATGAAGGCGCCAGCAGACGATTTGTCGGCTGGGATCTCGGCAGTTTTTAACCAGGAACCATTTACATGGCGATAAAAATCGTCTTGCGCCCGCACGCTGGTGTCATTGAATTTATTGTCGATGCCAGACAATAAAACAGAAGCGGAGGATGCGGCAGATTTGGCTGGTGTAGCTGGTGCAGCTTTTGCTGGTTCATCAGCATAGACGCTGGTAGCGCCGGCAAACATGAGCGCGATAGCGCTGAGTACGTGAGCTTTCACTAATTGATCTCCTGGGGTGATGGAATGAAGTGCTTGTCTTTATTGCTACGATCTTTTTTACTGAATGCGTTTTCCAACTTGTTTTGAAAATTTTGGTCGGATACCGCTAGCGGTGGCTGTTGAGGTTAATGTCAACAGTAGCAGCCAGTGCGATAGCGGACAATTCAGCATCTAATTGACCTGAATAAGGCCAAAGAGTTCGCCGATTTGCCTAAAAATTCAATTATTTTTTCAAGTACGTGACTCTGTTTGAAAATAAAATCAGCAAAGTATAGTAAAGCGCGGCAAATCCCCTGTCCATACCTACGTTATTTAAAAGCAATGAAAATCAGGTTTGGTGGCGTCGCTTTGCAACACAAGAGTGCTGGATCGCCAGACGCATAGATTACAATGCCGAACTTAAGTGCTGATGTCTGATGTATTTGTCAGCAATCTCCATACAATTAGAACAAAAGTAGAGCAAAACAACGCCATGTCTGATCTTCAATCGCTGACGGATTCTTTGATCAAATTTAGAGATCAACGAAACTGGAAGCAGTTTCATGATTTAAAAAATCTGATTATCTCTTTGCATTTAGAAACGGGTGAATTATTGGAATTGACTCAGTGGAAAAGTGAAGAGCAGATCGCTGCCTTGCAAAAGGAAGCGCATTTTCAGCAAGATTTGAAGGACGAGTGTGCTGATGTACTACACTATTTGTTACTCATAGCGGAGCAAAATGGTATTGATCTGATCGCCGCGGCGCAAGAAAAGATAGCAAAAAATGAGTTGCGTTATCCGGCAGGGGAGTCATACGGCTCTACTGCAAAATACACGGCTTTAGGCGCGAACATCAATACCATGGCAACAAAGAAAGAATAAAGGCCCGAACCTTTCACTCATTTGCCAGCAGGGCAGACGGTTGTAATGGTTTGGGTAGTAAGTACCACGGAATACCTCATTTTCAAGGAAATACTATGAACGACACTCTGACCATCGACGAATTTAATGCGCTGGAGCTGATTAGCAAATTACGTAAAAACGAACGTCCCAACGCGTGCATTGGCAGAAACTCCAAGCGCTTAAACGGTTTGAAATATATCAAACATAATAAAGACGGCAGTTTTGATATGACCGAGAAAGGTTTACAAACCTTGTTCGTCAAAAATTGTATTCAAGGTTTGCGTATGATTTCCACCGATCCTATGGCTCAGATCGGCAGCGATGTGGCGACGTTTTTAGGTAAAAAAGCGCATATCGTGGCACTGCCGGAGGGTGGTTTTGCGATTACAGATAAAGGCCGCGAGTCTTTGATCGATATCGATAGCGCACCGGCAGTCAGGGTGTAATATTTTGAGCATGCGGTTTAGTTTTTTACATGTAGTAGCTAAACTGCCAGACGAATCGCTTACTCTTCAATATCGTCTTTGATCAGAGTGATGCGCTGGATTAAAAACTCTCCATCGATCACTCTGCGAAATGGCACCCCCGTCACACGAAATCCCTCGCCACCTTCAGCAATCCATTGCTTGGCCTGAAGATCAAAGGCAGGGATGCTCATCCCCAGCATCTCTGCAAAAACGACAAACTTAGCACCCGGCTTTTGTCGCTTTACGATGGTTTCTAATGCGCTTATATTCATAGTGTTAATTTAGATACTCATAGTGGGTATATTTAATCGTCCAGATGTTTTCTGCTCTGCAGGTCATTTTTACTAAAATAGAGGGGGAGTATATCTATTTGGTAAGTATTGCGAAGTCGAATCCAGATGATTTTGTGTTTTCTCGTTGTTGTTAGCGTTGGCGCTAAAATTTTAGCCTCCACTTATCTACTTAATCAGGTGTCCGTTTCAACCAGATCCCAATTGTCTTCTTCGTTATAGGCAGTGATCCAATTGACTGCATGATGCCACTCTGGAATAACATCGCAACGAATATTGCCGACGGTTGTCTTGCCAATCAAATTAGCATGGCGTACTGCCCAATGCACCCGGTATAGTAAATCAGCCCAATCCAGAATGCGTGATTTGGATCGCAGCTGTATCGCTTTCTCCAGAACGCTAGCTTGTTCTATCGCTTGCGGGAAAAAACGCTGTAGTTTGCTGACGTCCGATGCATGCAAACTCAATTCAATCTCGTCTTGGATGCCTGCACACCAAGCGAGGAAGAACAGACGCTCTTTCTGGATTGCAAAGTGCGCTCTATCCTGACTGGACATTACATCGCTAAATAAGAATGCGTGTTCTTGTTCAGATAAATACGAAGCCATTTGATGTGTTGTTATGTATTGGCGAAAATAGCTTGGGTGCTCTGCCTCTGCTGCCCCAGTCACCGCCCACAATGCTATTAAACGCTGGAATAAGGCATCCTTGCTGCGCAAATTCACCTCCTCATCTGATTCAATCAAAGGGAGCTGAAGATTGATGCGGATACCTCGCTTATGCAGTATGGTCTCCGAGAGAAATTTACGGCTTTCTGGATTCATAAAAATTCAAAATAGATTGTGGTCAAACCAGTATTGTCAGGTAAGTACAAGGACTTTGTTGATTAATTTATGTAATGATTTATAAAATATGTAGGACTTACGCAAAAACAAGAGAATTGTAACAAGATGTAAAGACGTAAACCTAAAAAAGAAAACGGGTGTGTACAGTTCTGGACATGCCAAAA
>NZ_JBEONQ010000090.1:0-7970 GCF_040544445.1 Undibacterium sp. GrIS 1.8
CCAAAGCGAATAACATCGAACCGCTTGCCTGGCTTAAAGAAACTTTGGAAAAACTCCCTACCTGTAAAAATAATCGTATTGATGAATTGTTGCCGTTGCGGGCAAAATCGGTTGTTTGCTGATCGTCTAGGTGGGACTGTCGGACGCATACGAAATATCTGTATCGCGCAGTCGATAAAGAAGGTCAGACAATTGACTTTCTATTGACAGCAAAGCGTGAAAAGGCAGAGGCCATGCGCTTCTTCGACAAGGCGATGCAGGCTAACGGCATTCCGGAAAAAGTCACGATGGACAAGAGCGGAGCAAACAAAGCAGCGATCGATGAAATCAATGATGCGATGGACGTACCGATGCTCATTCGTCAGGTAAAATACCTCAACAACATCGTCGAACAAGACCACCGCGCAGTGAAACGAATAACAAAACCAATGCTTGGCTTCAAATCATTTCACGCGGCGAAAAGCATCCTGACTGGCATCGAATTAATGCACATGATTCGCAAAGGCCAGCTGATGTTTGGTGGCACAGAAGAGATGTCTTTTGCCGATCAGTTTTATGCTTTAGCAGCACAAATCCGTTCAGTTTGAGAACGAATGAGATCCCAGTAATAAGTTTGATTTACATTAGTTAACGCGACAGAACCGTTCATAGTAGCCAACACCAATATCCATGCTGGTTCCGTAGTTACCATTGTAGCCACACCATCCGCCGCTAACAGCACAGCTGCTTGACGCAGCAACTACTGGAGCGATGACGATCCAACGCCAGATTCGGGTTTTCATTTGCTGACCTCTTTAATATCGGTTTCAGTCCATTCCACCAATCTAAACGGTGCTCCTGAAGTGTCGGAGACCACTGCAACATTCCTTCCATGCCTGTCGGCCCGCGGCGTTAACAGTACATGCCCGCCAAGTGCCTGAAGTATTTTTATTGATTTGTTGATGTCATCGACGCGTATATGTTCAGCCAGTGTGGTTGGGTATTTGGATGATTCCGAGGCAGAGTATTGGCACTAGCCCGCGCTTGATTACTTAACATACACAAATTTCGAGCTACTTGATTCGCTAGAGGTTGCTTCAGGTGGGCAAGACCGCACGAGCGTTTGGTTCATCACTCTGCGGTTAGCCAGGATGCAATGGCACTGCGCGCGGGGGCTGAGGGTCTGTTACAGGTGCTGGTAAGCTATCCCTAAAATCCTGATAACACTCATCGAGCACATGGCGCGTAAATTTGCCGATTGCCGCGTACTCGATCTCAGTTAGGTTAGCCAGCGAGACCCGCGCCGAGGTGTCAATTACATCAAATCCATTGCCCGGCAGCAGAACCACACCGGTTTCTTGCGCAAGCCGGAAAAGAAAGCTGATACCAAGATCGCTGCGGACGAACCATGCTTCAAATTCGGGCCCATACAACGCGCCGCCAATTTCTTGCAGATCGATCAACGAGTAATAGTTCACGTCATTGGGCGTTCGCAATGCCTCGATACCCATATTGCGATACAAGGTCTGATAGCGCTTGCGCAGCAACTGTTTGGCCGACTCCTTGTAGCGGTGTTCTCGGTCCATGAGTCCATTGAGCGAGAACAGTGCCATTTGCAGTTGCTGCGGGAGTGACAGACCGGCGGTATGGTTCAGCGCGACGGCGCGGCTGTCAGCGACCAGTCGATCGATGAAACGAATCGTGCGCGGCGTGGTAGTGAGTGAAGCGTATCGTGCGTCGAGAAGGACTTTCCCCGCCTCTGGCAATGCTGCCAGTGCCGCGTCAAAAACATTTTCGTCATGTAGCGCAATGATGCCTAGGCGCCATCCTGTTGCGCCAAAGAACTTTGAGAATGAGTACACGCACAGTGTATTTCGTGGGCACTTAGCAAACAGCGACACAAAGTTATCCGCAAAGGTCCCGTATACGTCATCGGTGATAATGAACAGATCGGGGCGTTGTTGCGCCACCAGCGCGGCCAGTTGATCGAGAACCTGATCTGATAACTTGGTCGAGGGTGGATTACTCGGATTGACGAGACAAAACAGCTTTACTGCTGGATCGCGCAGCTTGTCAATTTCACTGGCCGGCAGCTGCCAGTCAGCGTGTCCGTCCATGCGAATATCGACCACCTCGAGGCCGTATTCGGCTAGTCGAGGGATTTCCAAATAAGGTGAAAAGATCGGCGTGCTGATGGCGATCTTGTCACCCGGCTTGATCAAGCCGTTGGCTCGCAATGTTTGGAAAATATACGTCATCGCGGCCGTGCCGCCCTCAGTGGCAAACACCGAGAACGATCCCTGATGGGCGAGCGGGCCGAACATTTCCTGCGCCAGATACGCTTTGACGATTTCTTCCGTATGCGCCAGCATACGCGGCGGGGTAGGGTAATTACATCCAAGAAATGCTGCCACCATCTCAAACAGAAACGTCTCTTGGTCAAGTCCGAGCTGATCCTTCACATAGGAAATCGCTGCACGCAGAAAGCGTACACCATCCGTGCTGCGATGAGCCGTGGCATAGATATCGAACCGGTGCACGATGCCGCTGCGCTCCGGCAGTCCACCAAAGCCGCTGTCAAGATACGAATATGACCGCTCGGCTTCGCGCATAGAAAAATCGCCCAAGCTCAGGAATGCCCAGCGCGGCAGTGTCGCCAGAAAATTCGGATTGCCGCGACCTGCATTGAGCATCATGCGCTGCGCATCCGAGGAAGCAATGGCGATGAGCTGATCTTTGAGTTCAAACGGGCTGAGGTTCGCAAATTGCTGAAAATCTTGTTGCGGCATGATAGGACTCGATCGCAGTTTAGGGGGCGGCATTTCTGGTGATGATGCCAACGATGACTGGACCCCAAAGGGTTAGAAACACATTGGCAACGGCGTAAGTAACGGTAAAGGACACGACGGGGGTTGCATTGCCTGCTTTCTCGAGCAACGCGGCGAACGCTGGGTTGGCGCTGCGTCCTCCGGCGACACAGGCGAGCGCTTCGATCGGATTGCGAATGCGCAGGACGTACCACGAAAAAAAGAAAGTAACGACTTGGGGTATCAGCGTCACACCAACGCCGAGCAACAGTAGTGTGAAGCCATGCTGCCGGATTGCGACCAATGCCTGCGGTCCTGCCGAGATTCCGACGATGCCAACAAAGACTGCGAGACCAAAATCGCGCAAGAAGTTGGACGCGCCCAGGGGCATTGCCGACACAGCCGGATGGACACTGCGAAGCCAGCCGAACATCAGGCCGGAGAGTAAACATCCACCGCCACTCCCGATCGAGATCGGGATACCCATGATGTGGAACTGCACCATGCCAATCAGAATGCCGATCAACATGCCTAATCCCATGAAGATGAAATCAGTGACCGCTGCCGGATTGATCTTGTAGCCAATTTTTGTTTGCACTCGGTCCAGATCCACGGGGCTGCCGGTGAAGTGTAATTCATCACCGCTTTTCAGGATGATCTTGCTAAGCAGCGGAAGCGCTAGGCCCATGCGCAAGACCCTTGTCAAAAATACGCCGTGACGCGTATCCACCGTTACGTGGTCGTGAATTTCGCCGACTTCACGCCCGCTCAGCGCGCGATTGGTTAAAATGATTTCACGACTCTCCTGTACCAGTAACATGTCCGCCGGTGCGCTGATTTCCTTGCCGAAGTAATCGGCTGCGGCTTCCATGACGGCAATCAGTCCAGTAACCGCCACCATGTCGCCGGCCAGCACGACGGTGGTGTCCGCGATCGCCAACGGTTGTCCAGACCGATAAATCGCCTCTACCGAGGCATCCGATAGCGCGATGTCGATCGCCAGGGCAGTCTGGTTGACCGCCGCGCTGTCGGGTGCAACCAAATACATTCGAGTGGCAACGGTGCGCATTGCATTGAACTGTCCCGGGTCGAGTTCGGCGTGGCCGCCGGAGATTGAAGTAGCAAGCTTGATGGCTTCCTGACGAATATCCCAGCGCATCACCATCGGCAGGAACCAGGTGACCATTATGATCGGTCCGAGCGACCCAAAAATATAACAAACCGCATAGCCAACTGCGACGTTCGTTTGCATCGTCTTGATCAAGGCCGGGGCCAATCCAAGCTTGGCGATGGCATCACCAGCGGTGCCAATGATGGCCGACTGTGTCAGACCGCCAGCGGCGAGGCCAGCAGCTATACCGCGATCAAGGTCGAACATCCAGGCACTGAACAGTACGCACAACAATCCCGTCGCGCACATCACAAATGCCGACACCAGTTGATTTAGTGAGCGTCGGTTCAGCGCATGGAAAAACTGCGGGCCACCTTGGAACCCGACCGCGTAAATAAATAGAGCGAAGAAAATCGCCTTTATTCCGCCATTGATCTCAATTCCGAGCTGGCCTATGACAACACCCACCAGCAGAGTTCCTGCAATGCCTCCCAGAACAAAACGCCCAACCTTGATTTTGCCAACCAGATAGCCGAGTGCAATCGTCGCGAACAGAGCCAGTAACGGCTCGCGTGTAAGCAGATGCTTGATTAATTCCATTGGAGTTCCATGATGAATTTTCGCCAGAGTAAAGTGTGCACCTGCGCTCGGGCATCCAGGTCGATGCCACTGAACGCAATTGGAGAACGATTGACTAGTCAGCTTGCGGAAAGGCGCCAGCGTCCAGTACGCGTTTGAGTATAGTTGGTTCACCTGATTTTTCCTTGTGCGGTACCGAGCACAACAAAATATCGATACGAGCCGCCAAACCGTCCGCACGACGCGGTATTGAACCTTCAGAGTGGGGTTCTATTTAAAAGTAGGAGCTAAGTAGGAACATTTTTTAATGGGTAAAACAAAAAACGTTGGATTATCTGGGTGAGGCCAAAATAGCGGCGGTGTCCAAAAGATATTTATACCCAGTGGCGCTATCAAGTTTTTGAAATTGGTACTCCCCATACAAAATTGGGGCTAATTGAGAACATCACCATTAAATGAGAACCATTGGAACTAACTGAGAATATTTTTAAGGTTAAAGTCAGTTAGATTTCCTGTTATGAAACAATTGTTTCATCTCGTCGATTACCTTAAAGTGCGTTCGGCTATGTTTACAACCGGTTAGTCCATGCTTCAAAGCCAAGGGTATCCACGGATAGTAGCTTATGCGCTTGTATTGCTCCGAAGCGTTGACCTGAAAAACTTTTCAGTCGCAACTGCTGAGCAATTCGCCAGTGCCTTAGATGTGCAAACGAATTTATCGGTAAATGGCTTTCCAGACGATAGAAAGGAATTTGGCAGCGGCTCGAAAGTCTCTCAACATATTTCTCAAGTACGTTCTGTATTGCAGTCAATCCAGCGAGCACTTTAAATTTTCAGGCATCGAACCATAGCTTGAGGTGCCGCTCGAAAGCAACGTCTAAAGGTTCGATCAGCGACTCGGACGACCCAGGCTGGCAGGATTAAAATTATTAATCATTTCATTTATTTTGACACATCAGATTATTTGGATTCGTCACACAAGTGCAAAGCGGAGATTCGGGCGCAACGTCGCATTTCACTCCTGTGTAAATAATTTTAATCCCGCCTACGTCAATATTTTCGATATTTAAATTCGTCTTATACGAGGCCAAGTGAGCGCCGGCCACACTTCCATTTCCAGCATTTGAATCAAATTCTCCATTGCCACTTGCAGCCACAAATTGTAGTTTGTGAATGGATGGGCACTTGGTATCGGCTACTGGTATTCCGCCAGAAAAAGAAATGGACACATCAGCCCCCTGCTTAACAACCGTAGCGTTGGCAAACTGGCTTGCACAAGGGGTTCCAAGTGGGCTTCCATCAGCAGTTCCCATCAAAGTTCCCGTAAATACTCCTAGAACGGTAGCTGGAAGCTCAACGACTGCTCCGGTGTTTGTGGATGTCGCCGCAGGGGAATTTGAAGCATTATTACAAGCACTGAGCATGAATATACTCATTGTAAGAAACAAACATTTTTGCGTAAACATTGGTATTCCTTACTTGTTGTTGTGGCGCCGACTTAATTTTGATCCATCCTGCCGATTAATGAATGTCCAGAGGCAGAACGGCTGTTTCTTTAACCGGAAATTGTGGGTAAGTTTAGCAAACCATTGATGTTTAACCAATAACTAATGAGCGATTCAATCAAATGATCTAGCCGATCGTCGGCGAAGTCCAAGCGGTACGATGATCACGTTGAGAATGCCGAAGACGAGATGTGCGAGAAGCGCCATCAATGCCGCTGGAATCGCCCCTGCCAATATAGTGGAAACGTTGTTAAGAGAAAGTCCCGATATAATCAGTGCACCATATCCTCCGGCGCCGATCAGCGCCGCCAGTGTTGCGGTGCCCACGCTGACGATAGTAGCCGTTTTCAGACCTGCAATGATCACCTGGCTACCCAGTGGTAACTCAATGCGGGTCAGAATCTGCATCGAACTTAAACCAAACGCACGCGCATTTTCAATATGTTTTTTGTCGATACTTTGCAGCGCAGTGTGAGTGTTCAGAACGACTGGTAACAAACTGTAGAGACATAATGCGACTAGCGCAGGCCACAGCCCGATACCGAAGATCGGGATTAAGAAACAAAGCAGTGCTAAAGTCGGGATGGTTTGGATTAGCGCACTTGAAAGTAGGATTAAATGCCCCGCTTTGCGAAATCGGGTCGCCATGACTCCTAGCGGCACGCCAACTACCAGAGAAAAAAGCAGCGAAACGCCAACTAGCCATGCGTGTTCCCTAGTGCGGCGCAAAATTTCCTTGGATAGATTGTCGTTTGAAGTTTTATGAAAAACTTGCGTACTCAAATCCTTCTTGCCACGGAACTGAGAGACGATGTCAGCGAATTTGACTTTATCGATATCCGCAGCGGCGTTCATCGAGCGCATCTCCTCCTCATTGATTGTCCCTTTCAGCCGCAAAAGCCGTTGCCACAAGTCTGGATGGCGGACCGTAAAGGCGTTAGTAACGACCCATACTGCTTCGTAGGACGGGAAGTAATGTAGATCGTCAGTGAGGACATGGAGATTATATTTTTTGATGTTGGCATCGGTCGAGTAAACCTCAATCACATCAACAGAAGCTTTATCTATTGCTTCATATACCAAGCTATGCTCCATGCGAATCACTTTTTCAGGGTCGAATTTAAAGTGGTAACGGTCAACCATTTCTTGGTAGCCGTCTGAACGCTCCATAAATTCGTAACTGAAAGCGACGCGAGCCTGTGAACTGATGCTAAGCAGATCACTCATTGTTTGCAGCCTATGTTTTTTTGCATAGGACTCTTTGACGGCTAGCGCATAGGTATTGTTAAAACCGAGTGAATCTGAAATTGTTAGCCCAAGAGGCGCCAGGGCTTGCCGAATTTCATCGGTCGATTTTAATCGCGGATTATTGAGTAGTATTTCGGCTAGCGTTCCGGTGTAATCGGGATAAACGTCAATGGCGCCGGCTTTCAGCGCCGCAAACAATATCCCCGTACTTCCCATACCCGATTTACGGTCGACAGAGTGATCTGAGGGAGACTCAATTGTTTGTGCGGCAAGCTCACTTAAGACGTAACTTTCAGTGAATATTTTTGAACCTACAACTACGGGTTGCTCGGCCCTAAGTGACCCTGATATCGACCATAACAAAATGACTAGCGTTATACACCTTTGGATACTCATATCCGGCCTTGTACGGCTGGAAGGCTTGGGTGAGCGCTAATGAATTGCGATACGAATGGATCTGCAGGTTGACAAACTAGTTCCTCATAAGTGCCTGTTTGCATCACGCATCCTTTATAAAGTAACGTAATTCGCTCAGCCAAGAATACAGCCTCACTGAGATCATGCGTGACGATGACAACGGTTTTCTTGAGTCGGTGGAAGATAGTTTTCAACTCATGCTGTAAATCACGTCGAACCAGTGGATCCAGTGCGCCCATTGGTTCGTCAAGCAGCATAACTGGCGGATCCATGAAAGCAGCGCGCATGATGGCGATGCGCTGTTGCTGTCCGCCACTGAGCTCA
>NZ_JBEONQ010000091.1:0-7772 GCF_040544445.1 Undibacterium sp. GrIS 1.8
TGATTCTTGACATACTTTGCTCTCCAAAATGATCCAGTCTGGACAGTGCATGAAATTATTTGCTGTTCATAGATGGTAGCGTTGGACGCTTACACATTTATAGGCAAATTGAAGAGTTTACTTTCAGTATCAACCTGCAATATCTGATCAAAATTTCTCGTGCTATCGTCTACAACATCAACCGGTCCTGTACTACAAATACCTTTTTCTTCTATCTGGATGGATAGAATTGATGCCGCTTTGCATGAAGTCATGGAAGAGAAATATTCCGGACGACGAATGGGAGCAAGTCTCAAATGCGCTGAGTTTGCCATTTTAGGCGCTCGGGTTCTTCGGTTAATGTCGGGGTTGTCTTATCATGCAGTAGCGGGAAGTCAAATTGTTGAATTTGGCAACCAACAATTCACCTTAATCTCTCCTACCCGCTCAGAACGCCGGGGCGCAAAAAAATTAGCGGACATTCGCCAATACCATTGCTGCATAGAATGCGATCATGCAACTCCTGGAAAAAACACCAATCGACTGGAATTGATCGATTTTACCGACCGTTACACCGATAAAATTGCTAAACTTTTACGTCATCCACCGATTAATTTCCATCAGAGAAATTATTTTTGGGAGTGGGCAGATGCAGTTGATTTTCCTATCCCTGAGAGTCTTATCGCTCATCCATCCATCCGCCCCCGAAAATCAGGGTGGCGCTGGACCGACAATATCTGTACGCGATTGCTCGATAAATATGAGTCTGAAAACCACGTGTATTTTTCAATTACGACCCCACAAATTTTGCATAGATTAGCTGACCACACTGAGACATTGATCCGAGAATCGGCTGACAGCAATGGCTGTGTTTGACGGATTTTTAGGCGCGTCTTATCGTTGACAAATGAAATAGTAATTTCTCGGCGACTGGTGAACTCGTTGCACTCTTATTGAAATTACCTGCTTTTGGAAAGCTAAGCTTCGTCCGTATTCCCATTTCAAGTCGTCAATTTCAAAACGCCAAATTCTGCGCTGGCAATTATATTGCCGAATTAAAGCGACACCTCGAATGATCGCGTTGTTTTAGCTACGGCAAACACAACCGAAGCCAGCAAAAAACATGTTAACGCACCCCTTACGAGGAAATAATCTAATCCGACTTTCCGGCGTCGCCGGTCAATCTATACACATTTGATAGGCACAAAGGCTAAGCAAGGACATTTTTTTGCAATACGTAGTCAACACCGACTTATTGATTGAAGGTGACTTGCAAAGAAAATTGATATTGCCATTAAAAAAATATAGAAAGTCTGAAAAACATTTTCAGAAGAGCTTGGAGTCAACCCTCAGGCGGTGCATGGTTGGATAAATACGGGAAAAATCAGCAAAGGTAATCTGCAGAAACTTGCTGTCACACTAGGAATACCAATTTCATTTTTTCTAAAAAATGGAATCGAGAAATCGAAAAATAATATGAGAGTTGAACAAATTATCAGCATGCTAGAAGGTTTGCCATCAAAAAAAGTTAAAGCAATTTGTACATTACTGGATATCGAATAACGACTACAAGCTTGGCTTGTTCATTTGTTTGACGGACATGACAATATCAGACTAACTGTCAATCGCGACAACTCTAGGGCCGTTTCTGGCAAATCAGAAATTCCTTGCTCAGGTTTCGAATTTCATTTTCTTAGCGCGTTTGTTCTAATTACAACAGAATTCACTTCTAACAGTTGTTGACGCTTCATAAATGCAATATTATCAAGAAACATCGATTTTTCGGTGTCAATTGTACGTAGCTGCTTCATCAGATTGCATTCTCTTTTGGTCAAGAATTAGACTTTGGGGACTGCGCTCATACACCTTCAAAAAATTAATATCGGGAGATCCGTTGTGCTTAATTTTTCAAAATCAGTCTTGACCGCCGTCGCAACGGCGATGCTCTGTCTCAGCGCCACTTCGGTTCATGCCGATGTCATGCTCACATTCGACGGTAGCAATGTCACACAAAATGATTGTACCGGAGCGATGCAGCCAACCTGCGTGACGACAGCCGCAACCAGTTTCCAGGAGAGTATGGTGATCGCGTCGATGCCGCTTAGTACCACCGACACCAGTTTTGGCGCTGTAATGCAGTCCAACGCGTTCTATAATTTTGCATATATGCGGTCGGGAACCCCCTACACTCCAACCATGAGCTCGCGCGTAAACAACGCTATCACGGGCGGACAGTCCTTCACACAGCTCGACAACACTTTCGATAACTCTAGCACTAGCGGTAATTCGAGCGCATTGATTTACTCGGACGTGATATCCGATACAACCGACAATACCGGCAATCGCACGCAACAAGAATACAAGATCAGCTACAACCTGTTAGGCGGTTTTATTTCTAGCCAGTTTTACACGAGCTTAACGAGCGATACTTTGTTTTCGTTCTTCACCAACAACCTAGGGAACATTGGCGGCTCCTTTGACGAGTTGGGGACTACTTCGACGCTCGATCCAGTCGGGCTTGGCCTCAGTCTCTATGCGTTTACCGAATTCACTGGTGATGTCAAGTTGATCGATGTTCAAAGTGTGCCTGAACCAGGAATGCTCGCTCTTTGGCTGGCTGGCCTAGCCAGCATCGCTGGTGTCAGGCGAGTACGCCAGTCCGCTGAAAAGCAGACATGAAGTCGAAGTGAATTAAGCACTAAACCATGATGTTCGGACACAAGCTGCTCTTCATGCATGGCTAAGCGATATAGCGAAAGCGGTTCTGCGCGCCCGAATCAATGACTGACGTATTTATAGGAGTTTGTAAATGAAGTCTCATAAAATAATGCAACAGCTTGCACTAACCGCTCTGATGGCCGCCACCGTCAACGCCTTCGCTGGCAATAACGATGAATCCTACACGCCTAAACCATTTGGCCCGCTAGGTGGCTTAGCGCATAATGAAACTCAGTCCATGTATGATCGCGGCGACTGGTTAAAAATACGTTTTTCGGGTAGTTTGGGAAAGGATTTCTTCGGTCGTGCGTTGGTACAGATTCAAGCGCAGGCTGCGCGTCATCCAGAATTATTGGCAGGTCACGTTGCACCTGTGTTTATCCCTAAGTGGCGCTCGATCGGCCCGATCGCTGCGCAAATCGCACAAAACGGCATCGCGCAAAATATCGTCGACAGTGGTCGCGTCAACTCGATCTTGCCACATCCGACTGATTCCAACACTGTGTACGTACTGTCGTCAGGCGGTGGTTTGTGGAAGACCACGAATTTCAATTCAAATGCTCCGACCTGGCAAGCATTGACTGACGCCGGCGTGACAACCAGCGGCGGCGCGGCGGCACTCGGCAGCAATCCGAATACTATCTACATGGTTTTGGGCGATCCGTTCGACGGTATCAGCCTGCTGGGTGGTTATGTGCAGCGCAGCACCGATGGCGGAAATACGTGGAGCCTGCCGCTGAACTTACCAACTGCCACAACCTCACTCGATTTGAAAGTCGATACCAGTGGTTCAACCGATACTGTGCTTGTTGCCACCAACGGAGGTTTATACCGCTCAGTGGACGGGGGCATAAGCTATGCTCCCGCTAACGGTATCTCCACCAGCATGACAGTTAGCAGCTTGGCCAAGACATCGGCCGGCTGGCTCGCCGTTGCGTACGCTCCGGGTGCTGCATCTTCGATGTTTGTTTCAACTGATGGAGGCGCAAACTTTGTACCAACCGCGAACAACGGTAATGGCTACACAGGTGCATTCCGTGCGACTTTGGCGGTCGGTGCGCCCGGCGACAAGATAGTGTACGCGATCGCTGCTGCGTCGAATTCAGATCAACAAGATATGTTCCGTTCCGTAGACGGTGGGCAGACCTGGACTGCACTTGGCCTGAACGGGCGCGCACCCGTGAACCCGAACAGCGATCAGCCGGACTTGAACGTCATGCACGGACAGGCATGGTACAACCAGATGGTGATCGTCGATCCTAGCGATACCACCCGCAATACCGTGTACTTCGGCGGCAATTTAAGTACCGTTAAGTCGACCGACGGCGGTCAGACCTGGACCGTGCAAACCAATTGGCTTGGACAATTCGGACTAGCCTATACACACGCCGATGCACACACTGCTGCGATTTCGATGGCAAACGGCATCAAGCGTATTTTTTATGGCAACGACGGCGGTTTGTTTATCAGCGACGATGGTGGCACAACTTGGAATGATCGTAAGAATATCGGTCTGGTTGATCATTTGACGTATTCGCTGGCCACCTCGGGCACGGATGCTTCCAGTGTAATTACCGGCCTGCAGGATAATGGTACCCGTTTGCGCATCAACGGAAGCGGCGTTTTCAACCAAACTTCTGGCGGCGATGGGTTCGGCGTGGGCTGGAGTCAGGCCACAGGCAAAGCCGTCATAGGCTCCTATGTGGGTAACAGTATCTATTATTCGACGGTCGCTCCAACCGACCAGAGCATGTGGAATTACCCGACCATCAGCCAGGATGGTTGTCACAGTAATGGCATCGATATCTGCAATGCCTACTTTTACACCACGATCTACACCCCGACTGCGGCGGCCGATCCTACTGGTGGCGTGTTCTATGCACGTAGCTTCCATGAATTGTGGCGTACAGCCAATGGTGGCGCATCTTGGAACTCGATCTCTAGCACCGACCCGAATGCGCAGGGCAATTCGATACGTGCGGCTGATCATGTGATCGGCGTACATCCGACCGATGGCAACCGAATTGCGGCCGCAGCGTCTGGACGCCGCGTACGTATCACGACCGACGCCGGCGCCTCCTGGACAACTCAGCGACTGCCAACCAGTGTGACCGATGGTTTCAACAGCAATGTGGCATGGATCAATAACACTTCGATGTATGTTGCTTCGGAAAACGCCAACTTTCAATCATCAGGATGCTGGCTAGCCAAGACCACAGACCTCGGTGTAACCTGGAGCAAGGCGTGTAACGGTTTACCACAATTACCTATCTCCAAGGTGCTAGTCAGCCCGGCTGACCCAAGCGGCTTGACTGCCTATGCTGCTACCTGGATTGGCGTATACAAGACGACTAACGGGGGCTTGTCCTGGGATCAGTTTGGCGCTGGCTTGCCGGTTGTGCATGTAACTGACCTTTACATGCCTGCCCGCGGCGGTTTCTTGCGCGTGTCGACGTATGGCCGTGGTATATGGGAAATTCCAACGCCGCGCTAAACCCGTAGGCATAGGAGTAGCTTGCAATAAGAAACGGAACTCGCTCCGTAATGCCGTTCATTTAAAACTGGACGGCATTTTATTTATTGCTCGTACTTTTTTTGCTTCAAAATTTATGTAGAACATTGACTCACGTTTTGCACACAATTCTATCTATCCGGATTAAGGGGGATCGGAGTAACGACGTTGCATTACTAGGAATCCACAAACGCTAGCATCTTATCAACCAAGTTCCTTTGAGGGAAACAGCCAAGCGCAACACCATCCGACGGCCGAGCCCACCTTTTTAATTGATCTATACGACTTCTCGCGCTGGCCGGCTAAAGTAGCGGTGCAGCTTAATAGTTTCAAGAGGATCTGTCTGAATTTAGATTCGGTGGAGAACTTACGATCCCCTGGCAATGGAGGGAAGATCAAACCGAATGGGTAATATTTCAGCGCTCAAACGAATACAAACTTGAAAGAAAGTTTTTATTCGTCAAAAAAAGTCAATTCACCTACGAAGAGAAGTATTTTTTCTATGCGATTGCTATAAAGCTGGGGTAAGATTTTATTGAAAAATGGCTAGTCCTCTACTCTTGCTTCGCTAGTTGAAAAATGAATAAATATCATCTTGACAGTAAAAATATTTTTACAGAATTTTTTGTCAAGCAACAAAAATTTGACGAGATGAGTATTGATATCACTAACCGAATTACAAAGATTTTAATTCTCGTTGAAGAAGAACAGATTGCATTAAAACTAACCGAAAATATGCCGAATGTTACTGATATCAGCCACCGTAAATGGCAAGTAAGCATCCTGCAATTTGCAACAGATATCAATAAGCTTTCCGAACTAACTCAGAAGCTACATTTTCAATATTTAATGGACGCAAAGGTCTGCATCTTAAGCGGAAATAAGAAGCTGAACTATTTACGGCGGCTCATCTCTAATTACGAAACTGAACTCTCAACCGATTTAAATGAGCGTGCGATGAAATCACTTTCCGACTATCAAACATTGCTGAATCAGATTGATCGTTTGATGACAATCACCGCCGGTAATGTTGCCAACATTATGTCGATTTCTTCCAGTATCAACGATTTGGTTGCAACTAACTAATTAGCTCCATCTCATATTGATGCGACTAGGAAGGATACTTGGTAGAGATCAAATCGACTGCTTTATCTCATTATGTTGCGCCAACAGTGTAACGTCGTCGGTAAGCGCCAGGCCGACACTTCACAATTTTGTTGAAGGCGACGCTAAAAGCACTCTCTGAGGAGTAACCAACGGTGCTTGCAATTGAAGAAATACTTGCGCCTCCCGCTTGCAGAAGCTCACAAGCAACTTGCATCCTCCAGTGTGCTAAATAATCCATCGGTGCCAAACCGACCATTTTCTTGAAAGCAGGTGCGTAGCTTGAGCGTGACATGTTCGCGATGTTCGCGAAAGCATCAATTGACCACGCTCTGCCGAAATCTGAGTGTATTGATTCGAGTACCTTCGAAAGTTTAAGGTTCGAAACGGCGACCAGCCAGTTTTCTTCGTTCTTTGCTGAGAGCAGATAAATTCGTAATGTTTGTAATAACATGATCGGTGCAAGATGATTCAAGATAAGAGAATGACCGACCTCCATATTGCGCAATTCCGCATTGAATACATCAAGACTCCAACGCAACACGGCAGCTTGTTCAGAATTTCCAAGTATATGTATCACGGGGGGAAGTCTTCCGAACATCACTTGCGGAAGATGGCCTTCGAATCGAAAAATGGTAGCTACTATAATTACGTCACCACCACCTTGCCATTCAATAACTTCAATGCGATAACGGTATCGTTGATGTAAATGGTGAGCGTATAAATATGCTCGTAACCGACACGCTAGATGAGAGCCAATCCTACGACGTAATCATCGTTACTTTGCTCGCGCATCAAGTCGATGCCGTATTGCCTGCGTTAGAGCGCAGCGCTGTTAAACAGCGCAGAGAATTTTCCACTTCAATTGAAATTCAGCGTCACGGAAATTTTCGCCGATCCAATGGCCGCAAGGGCTTCTGTGAATCTCTCTGGAAACGCCCCGCGCTGACAACTGGAAAATTAACGACGCTGTTTGACAGGTCTTAGGATTGGCCGTGCTCCCCATCGAGAATTTGCCGCCCTTAATCGTGACCATGGGTGGTGTGATCACCACATCGGTGGCGGCCAATAATGGGCTACTGACGCTTGCCAGGGTGAGCAACGATAGAACGAGGAAATTTTTTTTCATTGGATGTGTCTTGAGAAAAGGAAGCCTGAGCTGGCCAGCTGTGATCGGCGATCACGTGCCGGCAAGATCGCACAGTTGACCGATGTGGACGAGCGGCAGGTGACGAATCGACAGCAGCACCGACCAAGCGCAAGCAGCAAGGACGGATCGCAAGACCGTGAGCACTTGATGGCCCAGCTTACATCGCCCTGAAGAGATGAACGTAGGCGCGGCTGACCCGTATTTGGCCGGCGTGGGGCGTTGGTGCACTTAAAAGTTGAAGTAAAAAGTACCCCAACCCCGATCATTTATGCAGGAACTTTCTGACTACGGACGGAGTTTGGGCGTCCA
>NZ_JBEONQ010000092.1:0-7768 GCF_040544445.1 Undibacterium sp. GrIS 1.8
TCATCTTGCCAGAAATGGCCGCTCCTTTCTCATCTATTTTGCGCTTCTCGCAATAAAATTACTCTCCGGTGTTTCGTTTTGCAAGAACCTCATATGTAATCCATTATTTTTTACAACGATCGGGCTTGAGCACGCTGAGGGCAATTATGAAAAAAACGATGGCTACATGCTATTCTAAAAAAGGGGAGCGGGTGGTGGTGTCGCGCTGAGCTAGAATTATTAAAATATTGTGTTGAATATACTGCCTCAACAAATTGAAGACTCCGTACTTCGTCCGATTTTAAAGAGCGTTCAATATCCGTTAAAAATCATACTTTTATTTGTTCAATGGTGTGCAGCCGATACGTTAGGTACTAGTAACCTTGAATACATGATGCGAGAACCCGCAGTCGAGGTGGATGACTCCACCATGCATTGTCGATAGGTCAAGGTCTTGCCTGTTTTAGCTAAAGTTTGTCGAAGTCGTCAGTGGCCAACATCGCTGAGTTGGCTCGTGGATGAAACTTAAATCTGTAGAAAATATCTTCAGCGAGCAAAAGATAAACTCTGTCATACGATCGACGTTTAATGACAACCAAGCGAGATTAGGCTGGCGCTCATCGATTTTTTGGCACGCTATTGGCTCGTATGATATTCGATAAAAATTTTTGATTGACTAGGGTAGTGCTGATATCCCAGCGGCAAATAGAATCGTCGCTGATAGCAGTATTGATCTTAAGTTGCGCGCATCCAAATACTTAAATCGTTCCGCAGAACAGGATAATCGAGCTATTAAACTTCGAACCCGACCTATGCTGGGATTTGAACAATTTCATTTCGCCGCCAAAATAATCGCGGGTATTGAAACCATGCACATGGTCAAAAATGGGCGTTTCAATTTTCCCGAGAATCAAGATGCGTCTGCTACAGATTAATTCTATTCTTCGGCTTTTTGATCTTCAGAATACATTTCTGCTTCATCTCAGCTGTAGCTCCTCACTGCTACAAAACATCTGATCGATGGTTTCGGAAACGCGGCGTATAAATATTACTTTGATACCACCTAGAAAATATTATTTTGTTTGGGAATAATTCGTATGTATTCTCACTAAGGCGATCATATTTGACAAACAGAATATCGCGATCCTTGGGCAACATGAACAATTGTGTGATGTTTATTCGCAGCCAATGCAGGGTTTTCGTACGCTTGAATTAAAGTGCTTTTTAGCCTCCAAAAAGTCAATTCATTTGCGCGGAAAAGTAATTTTTTGCGATTGCGACTAAGCTAGAGTAAGTCATATCTAAAATCTACTTAGTTTTATAATCGTGTTATCGGAAGATAAAAAATGAATAAATATCATCTCGAAAGTGAAAATATTTTTGCTGATTTTTTTGTCAAGCATCGAACATTTGCCGAGATGAGCACTCATATTGCGAACCGGTTTACAGAGATTTTAATGTTGATTCATGAAGAAAAAAATACATTAAAACTCACCGAAAATATACCGAACGTTGCTAATATTAGTTATCGAAAAAGGCAACTAAACATTCAGCAATTTAGTAAAGATCTCAATAAGCTTTCCGAAATTACACAAAGGCTATATTCACAATATTTATTGGACGCAAACGACTGTATATTTAGCGGAAATAAAAAAATTAGCTATTTGCGACAACTAATCTTTGAATACGAAATGGCACTTTCACCAGATTTAACAAACAAGGTCATAAAATCACTCTCCGATTATCAAACGACACTGGATCAAATTGATCGTTTGATGGCGATCATCGCTGGTAACGTGGCGAATATTGTGGAGATTTCTGCCAATCTCAACGCTTTGATTGCATCTAAGTAATCGGTAATTTGACAATGCCCGGAAACCGCCATGAATTGTGAGATTTGATGTCCACCGATGTAAATTAATTTCGGTTACTTGTTGCCAGGTAATCATTGTTGGCCAGCTGGGCGTGTGGATAAAATCTTAGACTCTCCTCATAGGTAGTTAATTTACTCATACGAAGAATGTACTCAAACGGCCAAGTTTTATATTCGACTCGGAAAACGCTTCGTTCCGACCATTTCGAATTTGGGCTATGCAACAAAGAATGCGCTTAAGAGCTGGTATCTAGGTTATTTGCGAATTTGTTATTTGAAGGTAGGGCATATTCGCTCAAAGCACGAGTATTCTACAAAATAGAAACAATCGGCAGTTTAATATGACCTACGCACTTTTAGTTGTATTGCGTCAGCGATAAAGGCACTTGGATACCTTAGCAGACAATTGTCCACGGTGTTGATTGTGAATTGTATCTCGGCACAATCATCTATATTGCCTGTGCATCTGCCAACGTACAGCATTACCTTGGATTCAACAATGCTTCAATGATCGAGCTGCGTATCATGGAAATAAGTGCTCAAGAAATTGTGTAAGAAGTAGCAGTATGCAGACCAACGTTGTACAACTGGAAAATCAATTGCTTGGTCGTGAGCAGTTTCATCCAGTCGGCACAAATCTTAAATTTAAAAAAATAAGCAAAGAGAATCTGGTTTAGATTTAACTTTGACATAACAATTTGTTACTGCTGTGAATTTAAAACGACAGGATTAAGAAAAAAATTGACAAACATAAATACCCACGAGTAAGCTCATCCATCAAGTAAAAATATCGGTTGGTATAAACAATAGTGATCGCTTATGTACCGTAAAGGAGCGATTTATTTTTTTAGATTTCGTTTCTATCATCATAGCTTTATTTCAATAGTTCTTAGCCACAGGTACGTAATTAATTGCGTTGTCTAAATGGATTAAAGGATTTCAGATGAAACGATCACTCCACTTGATTGTAACAAGCGCATTATTGCTTGGACTAACGTCATCGGCGACCGCCGAACTGGTAATTATTGTCAACCCCCAAAATCCTGCAACTAAAATGTTTGCGGCTCAAGCTGCTCAGTTTTTTCTTGGTGGTTCGGTCTTATTCACTCCTGTAGAGCAGGCTGGGAACTCTCCTATTCGTGCAGAGTTTTATAAAAAAGTGTTAGAGAAAGAGCCTGCGCAGGTACAGGCGATCTGGTCCAGAATTGTGTTTACAGGCAAGGGGAAGCCTCCCAAAGAATATAAAAATTCTGAACAAGTCAAGAAAGCGGTTAGCGAAAATGTCAATGTAATTGGCTACATAGAGAAATCGGCGGTTGATGACACCGTAAAGGTTATTGCTACAGTTCCCTAAACCGTCTACTTTTCTTCCGTTTGAGGAGGTTACTTGATGAATAAAATACTCATTGCAACAGTCATACAATTAGCGATTGCAGCTAACGCTGCAGCCATTGATTTGACCGATGACGGCTCACTCAGGCTGACTGGTTTTTATAGCCTTACAGGAGCTAAAGTATTGAGCGGCTCTGCACTTGGCAGCAGTGCACCTTGGACATATCAACAATGGAAGTGCCCTTGTACTATCCAAGGTTGGGAATATGGCGCAGTGTATGAAAAAGACAAAGGCTTTCAGTTTGATCAAGAGTCGTTGATCGGATTTCAAATCAAAAAAGATTTTTCACAGACCTTGTCTGCTACAGCACAACTGGTTAGCCGTGCGCTTAATCCTAATGATGGCTCACGTCCAACGATCGACTGGGCTTATGTGACGTGGCAACCTTCTGCTGATTCTAGCTGGACATTTCAGGCAGGTAAATTTCGTATTCCTTTGTACTACTACAGCGATTTTCTTTACATTGGTTATGCCTATCCTTGGGTAAGACCGGCACCAGATGTCTATGGGTGGCCTATTTATTCCTACAATGGTGCTAATGTCAGTTATCGTACCCAGCTCGGCACGTCGGATTGGGCCGCGACGATGCTTGCTTGGACTGGCAGTTATACGCAAAAAAATGATGCTTATGACACCAAAATTTACTACACAACTCCGACGCATGAGTCTTGGAAAAATATTTATGGTGCCTCGGTAACTGCGAACAACGGTATCTTTGACGTTCGTGGAATGATGATGTGGTACAAGGACACGCTCTGGCAAGACAACCCGGATGGCACCCGAAATACCTTTATCGATAGTCAGTCGACCCGCATTATGGGTGTTTCGGCCAATATGGATTATAAGAATTGGCTGATCAAAGCAGAGGTCGACCGTTACGAACAGATCGATGCATCAAAGGGACTTAATAACGTCTATAAATATGCGTTAGTAGGTGTCGGCTATCAATACGGCGCATGGTTGCCGATGTACACAATCTCACGCTACCGCACGATTACTGAGCCGATTGAAGGAAGGGATAGCCAAAACATCTCTTTGCGCTGGGATTTCCGTAAGAATATGGCTCTCAAAGTCCAATACGATATCAGTAAAGATAAATCGCATTATTCTTACCCGTTCTTCGGTGATTCCAAACTTTTATCGATATCGTTGCAGGGCACTTTCTAGTGCTAACAATCAGCGCCGAACTAAAGTTCTAATTTATTGGGAACCATTCAAAATACAGCGACCTTTATGGATCGCTTTATTTTTTTTGATTCAGTCAACATCGCGCATTTACATATCGTTCAATCTGGATATCCTTCTTCACCTAAGTTCATCGATTATGACTTTGTAAGGCGCGCTTGTCGGAATACGTATTTTAAATTGGGTACCGACACCATGTAGCGATGTGACAGAAATATGTCCGCCTAATAATCCCTCAACAATGTTGTAGCAAATATTTAAGCCAAGGCCAGATCCTCCTTGGCCCAACTTGGTGGTGTAAAACGGATCAAAAATTTTATCCAAATGCGCTTCCTGAATACCGACGCCATCGTCTTCAAACAGTAGGTTTGCATAATATTAACGTGCGCTGAATATTGATAAGATAAACGCAATCTAACAATCATGTTACTACGATCATCAAGATTGCCACATTTATAGTGGATGACAGCCTTTTGAATAATGCGAGCTAACTCAAAATGCAGCGTATTTTCTGCCGTTCGATCACAGAGTAAAATCATGGCCGCGAGCTTTACATTTCGAACTCAGGATTAGGATCACAAAAAAAATTGTACTCATTGATTTAGATCATTCATGAAACAAGTAAAAGTAATAGGCAAATCCAGTTAGCTTAGAGCATTTGCCCTGACCAAATCCTGATGGCGACCATTAATCGTCATAACGACTTCGTTTCCACGCGTCATGTGACTCACCAGTATTTCACTCGACTTTGTGAAGCGATGGCTAATGCGAATAGAATACGATTCGAACGGCCAACTGCCAATCGACTGAAAATAAACCGCCTTATCCAGATCGCGCCAGCAACACCTCTCTTCCATGGCAGGATGCCAGACTAAATCCACACACCAATATCATTAAAATAAAGGTGATAGCTCTGCAGTTCTAAAAATTGAAACGCCGTGAAACCCAAAGGCAGAAGTAAAACCACGATCCTCTCACCAACTGACACACTCCATGTCAGTGGTGTAACAATACAGAATAAAACTAGCCCGATAGTAATGACACGAACATAGGCGGTCCGTGAGTTGCCTCCGAGGCTTGTCACGTCGAAAGGTATATTGGAGCTGCTGTCTTGAACCATAATTACTCCAATATTTGCGGTTTAAAAGAAATATTTAAGATAAAAAACGGGTTCTCTGCGCCCTAAGCGTTCTATTAAAGTGTTGGAGTCAGGAAGATAAAGGTCTTCCACAAAAAACGCTCAATTAGAGCTGTTTTTTTATATTGTCTTGTTATCTATTCGGGAAGTCGTCATTTTTGTGCAAATTGATACGATTATTAGTGTCTATTTCATCAGGTTCTAAGTCAGTTTCTATGATGGACTGCTGCACCAATGAGAATAGTAGAAACTCTCCTTGTCCAAAGATTCCCATTATTAATGCTCATAAGGGTGATGAATATCCAAATAATACGCGTGGGCATGTTTGAGCTGCAGGTACCACTGTGGATGTACGTGTGGCTTAGCGTCTTCCCGCCCGAAATCATACTCTTACTTCTGGTGTTCATCGTTGAGGTGCTCATGCGTGTGCGATAGCGGCTCGTGTTCATGCGACTCCATAGATATTCGCTCCCACCATCTCGGCGGCGAACCACAAGACGATCCCGGGACTCTGCAGTCTTACTGAATTCTTCGATTTTTTTAACGAAGATCATCAAATCCATCAGTTCAGGCGTCTTAATAGTCCCATCGACTTTCGTCATCATCGTGGTCAACTCGGTGGCTAATTGGTAGTTAGCCTTCTTCGGGGGATCGATAGCCTGGGACATTTAAATGAGGGCGGGTTGCCACTTGATCTGCGCAGCTTTAATGTTACAGAACACCTACCCATTTTTTTGCATACTTTTGAGTTCTTTTCTGAAGCTTCGATTTCTTTCGACGCTTTCTTTGATTCCTCCTCATCTTGTCGGCGCCCCCCGTCTGGTCAATATTGAGTGCGCGCCAGCAGGCTAAGCATGCTCTACTAGGCATCCGAGTAGGATTTGCAATGCCGCTCGAACATCCCAACTCAGATGCTCCTGCCGGTCCACAGAGAACCTGTTGTTGAATCAGGTAAAAGATAATATATTCGCTTGTCTCAAATCTTCCGACCCAACTATACCTGTACTTACGATAAGCAAAGGTACTTTCAAAGAGTTTGTCTTTTATCCTAAGAGCAGAGATATCATTTCTGGTATCCATACAAGGCTGAAGGCTGAGATTTAGTCCCATCATTCGCAGTGCATTAACGATCATGACGCCAACTGGTCTGTCTACTCGTCGTTTTCTTGATGAGTCCTTGGTGAACAACTGCAGTAACCTGTGGCTTAGTTTCGGCAGATAGTAGCCCGTATCCCAATGCGCGCCGACGGCAGCCTCAACCCAATAGACGGTGTACATTTTTGCAAATTAGCCGCTCCGAAGCTGACATTCAAACATACGCTCTATCGCCATTTTCCTGAATTGTCAGACCTCCAATAATAACGCGCTAGGCAGGATGCAGCAGTTTTTCAAATACCTCTGCGCGCAAGGGTGCAGCAAACAAATATCCTTGCGCATAGTCGCAGTTTGCTGATTGAAGACTAACGTGCTGGGCGATTGTCTCGACGCCCTCTGCAATCACCTTGATCCCCAGCTTATGTGCCATTGCAATGATGGCCTGCGCGACCGTTTGACTGCTTGCGTGGCCCGTCATAAAGTGAACGAGAGACTTATCGATCTTGATGGTATCGACAGCGGCTTTATTTAGATGATCGATGGATGAATATCCCGCTCCAAAATCATCAACTGCCACTTCAATACCGGCGTCATGCAGTGCGACGATCCTGTCGCTGGCGTTGACCCGCTCATTCAAAAAAACTTCTTCTCTTATATCGACTGAAATGCTGTTCGAGGCCAACCCAAGACTTTTCATATAAGCGCCCCAGCCACTTGTGTAGTCTTGGTCTATGAACTGTTTGGCCGACAAGTTGATGCTGATTTGAAAGGGCGTTCCCAACAAAGCGCTCCATAGGGCCGAATGCAAGGCTGCTTCTGTAAATACCCAATTTCCGATTTCATTCATCAGCCCGGCCTTTTCTGCAGGTCCCATAAATTGTCCAGGAAGCATGAGGCCTAATTCGGGATGGTTCCACCGCAAGAGTGCTTCTGCCTTGACAATGCGCCCCGTGGAAATATCAAATATCGGCTGGTAATACACCTCAAGTTGCTGATGCGGTAAAGCCACATGTCAAACAGCGTGCAATACTTACCAGATTAGGGGTGGAAACAGCGTCCAAAAGTTTCCACCCTAGTGTGTCACCATCCGGTGTTTTAGCCGGGG
>NZ_JBEONQ010000093.1:0-7206 GCF_040544445.1 Undibacterium sp. GrIS 1.8
GAAACCTTAATAAAATCATTGACTTACAGAACTACCCCCACGCCAGTGCTCGATCTCCTACCGTCACTTATTGCACCTAAAACAAATCGACCCCTTTTAGGGGTTGGTTTTGACTTTTAGGCTTTTTTTAATCAAGCGAAGCGCGAAGGAAACCCAGCGTATCAACCCTGCGCTAGCAGGGCTCGATTTTCGCATCGCGAAAATTTGAACGCCGACAACCGGCGGGCGTCAGTGATCGTAATTTGGACGAGCTAGGTAAATTTAAGCGGCCTAGACCGCGCCAGGCGGTCTCGCCGCCATACAACCAACACATCACCACTGCGAAGCGATTTAAGCGCTTGGTGGAGCTCTAAACGCGTTTCGGCCGCACTTACCTTTTCACTATAAATCGTTTAAAAAACAATTCAATTGCCTAGTAATAATATACATTACTTATATATTGGTATATATTAATAATGTTTATTATTAGTTTATGGATATTATATGACTATATTTGCTGTAGTGAATACGAAGGGCGGAGTAGGAAAAACTACGACGGCGGTACATCTAGCAACAATGCTGGCGACGTCTAATAAAACTTTGTTAATCGATGGTGATCCGCAAGCAAGCGCCGCATCTTGGGCTGCATGGAGACGGGATACCGAGCATGAAACAAGTCCAACAACGACCTGTTTAACTGGTAAGGCAATTTTTAGCGAAGGAAAAGGTTTGTCGTCAGGATTTGTTCATACTGTTGTTGACGCTGGTGGTCGTGACTCTGCTGGTCTACGTGCAGCGCTTTTGCTGGCAAATGTTGCAATTATTCCTGTTGGTGCCAGTAACCTCGATGCTGCGGCCATGACGGATCTACTGGAAATCGTTGAGATCGCCAAAGAATATAACGCTGACTTGAAAGTCCGCGTCCTGTTGACCCGCGTAGATCCTCGAACAAAAGACACCGGAGAGATGGTCGAATTTTTAAAAGAGCAGAATCTCAACCTTCTTAATATCAGGGTATGTGAGCGGGTTGCATATCGTCGTGCAGTTGGGGAGGGTGCAATTGTTCATGAAATAGGAAAAGATCGCCATGCAATCGACGAGATGGATGCCTTTTTAGCTGAGGTTACAAAATGAAGAAGAAACCAGACTTATCTAGTTTTCTTGATGGCGCAAGTGAAACCTCTAAAAATCCAAGTGCTGAAAAAGTAGTAAGGAAAAAACCTGGTCCTGTGCCAGGTGAACCTAAACGACAAAAGTTAGTTGAGCTGCCAGCAAATACCTTTGAGGCATTGAAGGATCGGGCTTACAGCGAGTATAAAAAGACTGGCCTGAGGGTGACAGAAACAGAAATAATTATCAATGCTCTTAATGCGTATTTAGACGTTAAATAAGTAATGAAATTAATAAATATTACTTGTATTATTATATAATAAGTATATACTTATTATATAGGTTATATTTGCCTATAAAAAGCGGTTAAATAGAGTGCGCTAACAATCTATTTAACCTAACCAAAAGTAACCAAAAGGGAGTTAAAAATGGCTGATAAGGAGTGTAACACTGACCCGCAAATCATAAAAATAACTGCTTCTGACCTAAGAAAAGGCCGACGTTTGTTAGTTTGTGTAGTAAATGATAATATAGATGAAAATATAACAAAACACATTGAGATGAGCGATGAAGAAAAAAATGGTGACTTTTGGATTAGCTTTGGATGGAGCAAATGAAATGAAAAAAAATTACATTGTTTCCGGCAAGCTTTCTATCCTTGCTGCCATTTTTTTGACTGCCTGTGGTGGCGGAGGTGGTAGTTCATCCACGGCACCAACTCCCCCCCCAGTAGCTACAACATGCTCCAACGGCGGCACCGACTACCCAACTTGCACTGCTCCGGTTACAGCGGCGCAGTTGCAATTGACTGTGTCAGCACCGCCATTGGCAGCCGGCTCACAAGAATTAGCAGCGTTTAATTATTTGAATAATTTTCGACAATCATTGGGCTTAGGCTTATTGGCGTATTCAGCACCATTGACGTTGGCCAGCAAAAATCATGCAAATTATTTGGTTTTAAACCACGTTTTTCAGCACTTGGAAGATCCAGGCAAACCGGGATTTACGGGTGTGTCCGATACTGACAGGGCAAACTTTGCTGGCTATGCGACTAATTATTTTGTGAGTGCCGGTGGTTCAGTTGCAAATACGATGCCGGGTGCGATACAAGCATTAATCAATACTGTGTACCATCGTGGCACATTAATTCGTCAAAGCTGGACAGATCAAGGCATGACGGGCTTTTGCGACGGTGTTTGTGATAGTTCAAATTCAGCGCTTTATTTAAATGTTGCCCAAAAAACGGCTAATGGTCAAACCAACGCTTCTGATTTTGTAATGATGTATCCAATGGATAAGCAAAGCAACGTTACTTTGACTACAGCTGGTGATAACATAAATCCATTTCCGGATATTACTGGTGGTGTTTTTGGAAAGGTTGGATATCCAGTTTCTTTTGCAATTGAGGCGAGCCAAACGCTTGTATTAAAAGATTTTACTATGACTGAATCAGGTGGTTCCACGCCTTTGAATGCTTACGTTTATACGGCATCTAACGACCCTAACAAGCTCATTCCTAATAACGAGGCATGGTTGACAGCCAAAGCACAACTCAAGCCATCCACAACCTACAATATGGCTTTGCATGGGACTATCAATGGTAACGAGTTTGGATGTATCGGAGGTAAGATTGTTTTTGGTAAAACACCCGGATGTTTTTGGAGTTTCACGACGGCATCAGGTTTGATCCCGAGTTTTTAAAATCAATAAACCAAAAAAAGCCGAGAAATTCTCGGCTTTTTTTTATATGTAAATTAATTAATTTCCGTTCGCTCCACCGCATAACATAGAGGATGTTTGAGTCGAGCTGTCAAACACTGATTCCCAACCATAAGCTTTTGAATCGTATTTGCCAAAATCAACATAATTCATCTTAGGATCATTTGGATACATCACGCCATAGCCAGCAACAATTGCATCAGATGGAACGTTTGCGATGCAAGCATTACTTTCACCACAACAATAAAAATCTGTTTTAACGACTGGTAAGGTGCAGGTCGGCCAATTAGTTGCACCATTTTGACAGACGGACGGCGGCTGTGTAACAGTGACACACGATAGTTTATCCCACGATGAATAAGTTATCCCCGTACACGAATTATTTGTTACTAGTCTACTCATGGTACCGACCGATCCCAGTGGACAAGCTGCCGTTTCGGTTGATGTAGAAGAAGTGCAAGAAGGCGGAAGTGGAGTGCATCCGCTAGAATCAGTTGATGAAACTGCTGTACACGAAACACCCACATAATTGGTCGTTGTCACCGTCTGGCCAGTAAAACCCGCTGGACACACGCCCGTAGTTGAAGTGCTAGCAGGACACGCTACGGCGACGCAACCACTAGTATCCCAACCTGAGTAAGACATAACGCCAGAGGGACAAGTGGCAGTAGCAATTCTAGATTGATTGCCTGTATAACCAGCACCACACGATTGATATTGCGTAGAACTACTTGGCGAACAAGGTGCTACACAAGCGCTTCCATTAAAAATTAAGCCAACAGCACAGGCACAGGATATACCGTCGCCCTGTAACACTAAGGGCGCAGCGCAAGTATTTTGCTCGCAATACGAATTACCTAATTTGTCATGTTTTAAGGTTTTACCCCACCCACAATCCATATCGTCTGCTACACAATGAGCTATATTACTTCCGGTCAAAACCCAATGTCGACCAGAATCACAACCCCTTAACGTAGGTGCACTCATACAACCTACAGCAGTAGGTGTTACCTTGCAATCCGTCGCATTTGGATCCGTAATAGGACTATTGGCTGGTTTGCAATTATCAGTATTGAAGGTTAAACCATCGGTAACCTGTCCACTTGGGCAAACCTTAGTTCTCATCGGGAACTTTGTACCCGTATACCCTTCCCCGCAAGGAATCCCTGCTAAGGGGATGTTAAAAGGAGTACAAATTTTTTGTGTTTGCGCAAACAAATTTTGAGAAAACAGACACATTAAAAATGCTAAAAATAGTTTAAATAATTGATTCATTTTTGTACCTTTTTTGATTGATTATTTCAAAGATAAAATGGCTCTTTCAACTGCCATTCTGTTTGTTTCTTGTCTTAATTTTTTTTGCAGTAAAAACTTAAAAACAGACTCATCGATTTTGATTTTGATGAGTCCTATATCGTCATTTTTTTGAAGCTTTTTTAGCTTGCAACCCCCCACAGTTTTTGAAACTGAATACAAAGATTTTGAGTCAAGTTCAAGTGACAAAAAAACCTCTTTTTGATGTGCACAATTGATCATTTTTTAGTCCTTAAATTGAATTTTTTATGTAGTTATTCCAGACCCATCTGCCGCGCCCATCTCCGTGTCCCAAATCGTTTGAAGTGAGGCTTAAAGCATTCTGTTTTGAGTACCCTTTTTGCAGATATCTTTCAAACTGATCGCACGCAAAAGCACGTCTTAAAGAATGTGAAGAAAACTCATTTTTTAGACCGATTTCTGCAAGATTTTTCGAGTAGTAACGCTTCGCTGTCGCTAGCGTTTTTGCACCTTCTAAAGCATGTATTTTTCCATTTTCTGTGGCTTTTAAATTCTCTCGAATCGCATGCAAAACAGCATCACGCTTGTCGTCGAAAATTGAAATTGTGCGTGGCCTACCGCCCTTCGATCCATCCGTTAAACGCAAATCTTTTCCGCCGTTTTCAAGAACTTTTTTCCAACTTAAAAGGCTATTTTTTGCATGTAATGCTTCATTCAAACGAAGTCCGAGATGGCGCTGCAAAAGAATGAGAGAAGCAGTCTTTTGATCTGCATTTTCAAGTGCTTTATGAAGCACATTTTCATCCACTTTTATGCCATTTCCGGATCGCGAAAAGGAGGGTACATTTAACGATTTTGAATCAAAAATAATGGTGCAATCAAGATGCCTGCCGGCACCTGCAATTGCTCTTCTAATCGCACTCAAATCTGTTTGAAGTGAATGAGCAGAAATGCCTTTTTTTATCCTTATTTCCACAAATTTTTTGAGCTGTTTTTGTGTTAAATTTTGTGGGGAAAGATCGTTCCCCCATCTTTCATTCTTTGCGATTTTTTGCAGCTGATTGAACGTAGATTTATTGCGAACGCGTGTCGTTGTACTGCCCGTTTTATGAGTGCATGAAGCACTCATAAAACGGGCAGAAATCGACATAAAATTAGTCGATTTTTGATTCATCTTTCACCTCTATTTTTGTATTTTTAAGTGCATTTTTTTGATTTTTTTGGGTCGGATTTTTGTTTGAGAAAGTGATTTTTTGAAGAAGTTTTATTGCCTCTGAAATTTCTTTTGTTTCAATTAAAAGTTGTGATTTTTTATCCTCCATTTTTTGTATTTCGATTTCTAAAATTTGCATTGTGTTTGTTATAAATTTAGACATGTGTTTATAAAAGAGCAAGTAGTTGAGAAAATGGATGGACGGCCCAAATTTGAGCGTGAAACATGTCCTTTTTTGCTGATATTTTGATAATTAAAATGAAGTTTTTTGGATGGCACTTCGACCATTAAAAATTTTTGAAAATCATGTGATTTTGAGTGTGTTCACATTACACAAAATTGCCGAAAGTCAAGCCAGGCTTGACTTTGGAGATAGATTAAGCTGCGCGTCTCAAAGATTACACTTTGAGACGCGCATAAAAAAAAAGACAAAAATCGTACGTCTTTGTTATAAAAAAGTCAGCACTTTTTTATAACTTTAGACGTAGATTTTTGTCTTTTTTTACGATATCAAAATGCTAATTTTTTGCAGGCTGAGCCTTCAAAAATTTTGCAATTTTGATAGATATTTTGATAAGTGAAATAGATGTTTTCAGTACTGTCTTAAGTGCAAAAAAAGCAATTTTGCACGAAAAAACGATACCAATATTAACAATTTGATATGTATTTAAAAACATAGGTTGCTCCTTTTATAATAAAAAAAGGAGCGTCCCCGGGTGGGAGTAGCTCCCAAGCGGGTAAAAGTATTGTCACAAATGCAGACAATGTACTAAAAAACAATGTTTTCTAGTTAAGACGATGCTAGTTTCCCAGCGGTAATGCTTTCAGCATATCACATAAATTGAATGATAACTAGCTTTTGTCAAACAAATCTAATGTGCGTGTATCAGCCTCATTTTTTTTAATTGCCTTTACTTTTCTATATTCTTTCACGAATGCGAGTCGGTCGCCGTTCCACATAAAATCCGGATTCAAAAAGTACTTATTTTGCGTGAGGGATTCGGCTATAAAATCTTTCAAAATTAGCTCTTTCATGCCCTTCAAATAAGTTGCTTTGCTCATCGGGGTTACTTGCTGATCAATCTCACTTAAACTTATGTATATAACGTCATTGCTTATATTCTCCTGTACTTTTATATAAAGTAACTCAAAAACCTTAGTCCCTGCACCGCTCAATTCTTTAAGCGCTTTTACTCCATTTATGAACAGTTTTACGAACTGTGTTTTGTCAACGTCGATTATCTGATGAAAGCCGGCCGGAGCAATCACTTCACCTTCGCCGGAGACAATCATCGAATTGTGGCCAGATTTATCAGTAATTCTCTTTATCCCATGACGCATATTTGCTGCTGCTTTTGGTAAAAAAGGATTCTCAGAATATCTGTGTAAACCGCGTCTACTTTTATCCTCAATCTTAATCAAATTTAAACCATTTTCAGGAGGTCTCATTTCAAGCCTTTCTTTTAAAACCTTAGGTGTTTTTATTGTGAGCCATAAAGTCTTAGTTTGCAATATAAATATAAGACTTTAAGTTCTCACTTCTAAGACCTTAGGTACTCAAAACGCGTACCTTATGAAAAAATTTCTGCTATGAGAAGCACATTTTCTCTTCTTAAGTCTTTCTTTATGATTTTATAAGTGACTGCGCTTCGCGCACAAGAAGATGCTAGGCATAGCCTTATCTATCTATTTAAAGCGGATGCGCTTGAGGCGCACCGTGCGTGCAAAAAGGTTGCGTCCTTCGGCGCAATCTGACCATTTGGTCAGACTCAAATCGCCTTTTTTCGATTAATCGAGCCATGTTTGGTTTGGCTTTTAGGGGTCGATTTGTTTTAGGTGCAATAAGTGACGGTAGGAGATCGAGCACTGGCGTGGGGGTAGTTCTGTAAGTCAATGATTTCATTAAGGTT